>CANKTT010000001.1 GCA_947486505.1 Actinomycetota bacterium
TGCTTGCTGATTTAAAGCGACTTTGGTTAGTGCCTGCATTTCGAACTTTGCTTACAGCGAGAATCATTTCGAATCTTGGGAATGGTTTAGGGCCAATCGCATTGGCTTTTGGAGTGCTAAGTCTGGAAGACGCAACCGCTTCTTCATTAAGTATTGTCATGGCTGCGCAAATGGGACCAATGGTTTTGTTCATGCTGTTTGGTGGAGTAGTTGCGGATAGATTTCCCCGCGCACTTGTCGTTGGTGTTTCTGACATTTTTTTAAGTGCCTTTGTTATTGCAAATGGCTTAATGCTTATCAATGGCACAGCAACAGTTTTCAGTTTGGCAGTGATTGCTTTTATTAGCGGTTCCTTGAATGCATTATGGTGGCCTGCTTTTGCGGGCTTGATTCCAGAAATTGTTGACGAAGAAGATTTGCAGTCCGCAAATGCAGTAGTTGGATTGGGCGCTAACGGCGCAAACATTGCAGGGACTGTTGCAGGTGGGATCCTGGTGGCTGGAATTGGTGCTGGCTGGGCGATGGTTGCAGATGGAATTAGTTTCCTGATTGCCGGGCTATTGGTATTCACACTTCGTAAATACGGAAAGACTCGAGTTCAAGCTGAGCACTCACCAACTGTCTACGAGGATCTAGTTCATGGCTGGAAAGAATTCATAGGTCGCAAATGGGTTGTTGCTGTTGTTGCAGGCTACGCAATTCTCAACATGATTTTTGAAAGCGTCTTTGCCGTTGTTGGTCCGGTCCATGCGGAGCAGGAACTCGGCGGGCCAAAGCCATGGTCTTGGATTTTGGCAGCACTTTCAGCCGGAATGGTTGCTGGTGTTTTGGTTTCATTAAAAATTCGACCGAAGCATCCATTGGTGATTGCACTAAGCGCTCAAGTCGCAGTTGCTGGCTGGATTTTGACGATGGGTCTGACTAATTGGGTTTTGCTAATCATGGTCAGTGCCTTCTTCGCTGGAATTGCATTTGATTTCTTTTTTGTTCTGTGGCAAACCGCAATGCAAAGCAACATCCCGCGTGATTCACTTTCAAGAGTTACGTCCTATGACGCATTTGGTTCATTGGCGCTGGCACCGATCGGTTTAATAGTGGCGGGTCCGTTGACTGAAAAGTTCGGTTCTTCAACGACTCTGATTTATATGGGCGTCATATTCATAGCTATCCTGGGGGCAATGCTCGCTGTCCCTGCAGTTCGCCAGCTGGAAGGTAAGACGCAAGAATTTGCTGAAATCCAGCCAGAATCGCTTAATTCCTAGGAATTTGGCTTAAAAAACCCAATAAAATGTGGTTAATGCCCCAACCTACGGTCGCGTAGGTTACGCTAGCGTAAGTTACGTTACCGTAGCCATTGAGAGGTTTTGGAGACTTCATGAACAACCTGGGCTTGCCACCAATTATTCAAGGTGGCATGGGTGCAGCCGTATCTTCTTGGTACTTAGCTCGCACAGTCGCAAATGAGGGACAACTCGGTGTCGTCTCAGGTACTGCATTAGAAACTGTCGTAACTCGACGCCTTCAGAATGGTGATGAAGGCGGACACATGCGCGAAGCACTCGCACACTTTCCGTATCCAGAAGTTGCCGAAGAAATCTTGGCGAAGTTTTACAAACCAGAAGGACGTCAAGGCAAACCATTTCGTCCGATGCGTCGCTTGAGCCTAGAAGCGCATACTGAACACGATCAACTTGCAGTAGCTTCAAACTTTGTTGAAGTTTGGTTAGCAAAGCAATCAGGTAATGGAAAAGTTGGAATCAACTTTTTAGAAAAACTACAGACTGCAACCCCAGCTGCGCTTTATGGTGCAATGCTTGCTGGCGTTGATGCAATTTTGATGGGTGCCGGAATCCCTCGCGAGATTCCAAAACTTATGACGGACTTCTCGCAAGGTAAGCCAGGACACCTAAGCATTGATTCTGATCGTCCAGCTGGCATGGCTGCTCCAATTCTGGAATTCAATCCGCTTGAATCATTCGGTAAAGCACCAGAACTTCCTCGTCCAGCTTTCTTAGCTATCGTCACTGCCGAAGTTCTTGCTTCTTACTTAGCGCGCGATGAAGTCACTCGACCAGACGGTTTCGTTGTTGAACACTTCATGGCTGGTGGACACAACGCACCACCTCGCAAACTTCAAGACACCGAAACTGGTTACGGTCCAAAAGATGAAGCGAACATTCCAAAGGTCGCCGATGTTGGTTTGCCATTCTGGCTAGCTGGCGGACGCGCAACACCAGAATCAGTTGCAGAAGCAGTTGCCTTTGGCGCGGAAGGCGTTCAAGTTGGTTCGCTGTTTGCATTAAGCAATGAGTCAGGTTTGCTTCCGGAGTACCGCGAACAAATGTTGCAGGCAGCTCGTGAAGGTAACTTGCGGGTTCGTACTGATCACCGCGCCTCACCAACTGGTTTCCCATTCAAGGTTGTAGACCTGCCCGGAACTATTGGCGATGCTGATGTTTACAAAGCCCGTCCTCGTCTTTGCGATCTTGGCTACTTACGCTCCAGCCACATTGATGAAGCCGGCAAGGTTAGTTACCGTTGCGCCGCTGAACCAGATAGTCCTTATTTGAAAAAGGGTGGCGACGAAGCTGACCTCGAAGCGCGAATTTGTTTGTGCAACGGTTTAGTAGCTGCAGTTGGTCTTGGGCAAGAGCGCCCAGATGGTTACAAGGAAGCGCCACTATTAACTTTGGGCGCGACTACCAGCGACGTTGAAGGAATGTTGAAAGAGTTCCCAACTGGCTGGAGCGCAGTGGATGTAGTCAACCGACTTAAGTCCGGACTTCCAGTTGGAGCAAACGCTTAGTTTTAGTGAGCGTTTTTCGCGCGCGCGATTGAAGCCAAAACTTCAGCTTCAGCTTCGGCGCGATCTCCCCAAGTCGCACCTTCAACTGACTTACCTGGTTCAAGATCTTTGTAAGTTTCGAAGAAGTGCTGAATTTCTAAGCGTTCGAATTCTGGCATGTCACCAATGTCTTGCAGGCTCAATTTGCGTGGATCATGGGCCGGAACACACATGATTTTGTCGTCTTCGCCAGCTTCATCACTCATTCGAAACATTGCGATTGCTCTACAGCGAATCAAAACTCCTGGAAAAGTAGGTTCTTCGATCAGCACGAGGGCATCTAATGGATCGCCATCTTGGCCAAGTGTGCCTTCGATGTAGCCATAGTCGCGCGGGTATCGCGTTGCGGTGAAAAGCATGCGATCTAGACGCAAGCGTCCGGTTTCATGATCAACTTCGTATTTGTTACGGCTGCCACCAGGAATCTCAACTAATACGTCAAACTCAAGTGCCATGATGCCCCACCATTTCTAAATCTTTTCTTTATCGTCAGAATCGATATCGCCAGAATTGATACTGACATTCTAGGGCCAGGTTGATTGCGTAGAGTCAGAGCATGATCAACCTGGAACTTCGACAAGGGCTTATTGCCAATCTGGCGGACTTAGAGGCAGGAGATCTGGTTTTTGTTGGCTGCAGTGGCGGCGCCGATAGTTTGGCGCTGGTGAAATGCGCGGTTCACGTTGGAAAAGAAAAAACGATCTCAGTTGGCGCCATTGTCATTGACCATCAAATTCAAGTGGACTCGGCAAAAACAGCTCAAGCTGCTGCAAAGGCGGCAAGTGATCTTGGCGCAGATCCAGTCCTGATTGTAAATGTCGAAGTGGCATCTGGATCCGGTTCCGGTGGTATGGAGGCCGCAGCTCGCAATGCCCGACGTACTGCATTTAGCAACGTTGTCACTGAACACAAAGCAAAGGCTGTGTTGCTCGGTCACACTTTGGAAGATCAAGCCGAAACCGTGCTACTTGGTTTAGCTCGTGGTTCTGGTGCGCGTTCACTTTCCGGAATGCGAGCCATCGAGGGTATTTATCGCCGTCCATTTTTAGGGATTGATCGAGAGATTGTTCGAGCAGAAGTAAGCGACCTGAAGGTATTTGAAGACCCACATAACAGTGACGCCAAGTTCTCTCGGGTTCGAGTAAGAAACACGATTCTTCCGATGCTGGAATCCGAACTAGGACCTGGTGTTACCCAGGCATTAGTGCGAAGTGCTGATTTACTTCGCGATGACGCAGACGCCTTGGACGCCTTGGCAAGATTTGAAATCACACGAGTCAGCGATGATGTCAATTTGATTGGCGCATTGCCTCGAGCCATACGGTCTCGAGTCATCCGCCAACTGGCAATCTCAAATGGTTGTCCAATCAATGACTTAACCAGAGATCATGTGCTTGCGATAGATGCCTTGATTACAAATTGGCATGGACAAGGCGCGCTGAATTTGCCAGGCGGTGTGAACGCCGAAAGACGACATGAAAGACTTACGTTCTATCGACCTTAGAAATCTAGGAGCAATGCGTGGACGCAGCCCAAATTGGAAATGAATTAACGAGCATCGTTTTGACGACTGAGCAAATCGATAACCGGATTCGTGAGATTGCTGCCGAAATTGATAAAGACTACGCAAGTGCCGAAAAGCCAGTTTTAATGGTTGGTGTTCTTAAAGGCGCAGTCATGGTGATGGCTGATTTAGCTCGCGCGGTTTCGATCCCCGTGGAATTCGATTTCATGGCCGTGTCTTCATATGGTTCAGGCACAAAGTCCAGTGGCGTAGTTCGCATCATCAAAGATTTAGATATTGATTTAGCAGGTCGCGATGTTCTCATTGTTGAAGACATCTTGGACTCAGGCTTAACGCTTTCATGGTTAATCAAGAATCTAAAGTCGCGCAATCCAAAATCTATTGAAGTAATGACCATGATGCGTAAGCCAGACGCGGCAAAGATTGAAGTGCCAGCAAAGTACGTCGGCTTTGACATTCCAAACGAATTTGTCGTCGGCTTTGGACTTGATTATGCAGAGAAGTATCGCAACTTGCGCGAAGTTGGAGTCCTAGCTCCACACGTTTACGGCGGCTAGCAACTCGCTTGTAACAGAAAGGACCCCTCGCGTACCCGAAAGAGCCCGCTTATCCTTGCTGCCTTCCGGCCCTGGGGAGGTTCACAGGTTTACGCCACGCGAGGGGCTGTCCCTAATTCTAGTTAGATAATTACTCGCTCGATTTCGCCTTTAAATTGGCATTTGAGTAAGTGTCTTGCAAGCGGTTGTAAAGCACGTCGAACCAACCTTCTTGTTCTAAGCCGGTTCGGTTTCGGAAGTTCAAGCCACCGGGGGTTTCGTGTTCAACGGGCAAGTGGGCAACTTCTTCATCGGTCGTGGCTTGGCCTTTAATGGCTAGCCCTTCAAGTAGGGAACGCACATATTTCGATGCAGTGTCGTGTGCTATTCCGCTTTCCTCAGTCCACTTGATGACAGTGTTTTGGAAAGTGAAATACGTAGACATCATTGCTGAGGCAACGCTGAGGATTCGAATTTGGGATTCGTCTTCCAAAATTACGATGTCACCAAGGCCAGCAAATTCCCGCACTACATCTGGATGCGATGGGCAGATAACGAGTGGCCCTTTGTGATGAACGATCGGAGGCAGTGGAATCAATTGACTTACTTGGGTCGCCGGCGCAGTTAGTTTCGCAATTCCACTTGGCGGAGTTCCGGCAACAAAGCTGGCAATGATTTGGTCATCTCTAAACTTCAGATCTGCCAAAGCTTCATCAACTTGGTTCGGCAACATGCTGAGTACAACCATGTCGCTGGCATCAATTACAGCTTGATTTGATTCCAGGCGTATGCAGTGGTCGTACTTGGCCGCCAACTCAGTCGATCGCTTTTCGCCACGAGGGGATAGGTAGATGGTTTCTTGGGCTCCGCCTCGGGAAGCCATTGCTTCAATAACTGCAGTTGATACGGTGCCCACGCCCAGGAATCCAATTTTCATATCTGATTCTCTCGTATAACAAGAAAAGAACACCCAAAAGGATGTTCTTTTCTTACAGCGGAGGATAGGGGACTCCGTCGAGGCAAAGCCTCTCCTCCTCAAATCACAGCATCATCGCTGTAAAGACAAAACGCCCCTTTCGGGGCGCTTCGCTTTACAGCGGAGGATAGGGGATTTGAACCCCTGAGGGCTTTCACCCAACTCGCTTTCCAAGCGAGCGCCATAGGCCACTAGGCGAATCCTCCGTGGACGAGATTACCTGCTATCTCGATCTAGGTGTTAATCAAGAGAAGGAATCATTAATGAGACTCTAGAAAACTTCTAAAGCCAAAGCTATGGAGCACGAGTCGGTCCCCTGTTCCTGCCTTGCAGGAACAGCAAATCAATAAATACTGGGGACGACGCGGAATGCCTTTGGCGTAGAACGTTTTCTAGAGGCGCCAAACCAAGGAACCATAGTTAAAGAATCCGCCAGATACTCAATAGATCGCTAGTCAGGGCTACCGACTACTCTCTTGTATATGTCCTTGGCCCTTTACCGAAAGTACCGACCCGGTCAGTTTTCTGACGTAATCGGGCAAGAACACGTCACGGCCCCACTTTCGCGAGCCCTAGACAGCGATCGCATCCATCACGCATACCTATTCACCGGACCTCGTGGTTGCGGCAAAACTTCTTCAGCCCGAATCATGGCCCGATCTATGAATTGCGAAAAAGGCCCAACTTCGAATCCATGTGGAGTTTGCCAGTCTTGCATCGACTTGGCTCCAAACGGCCCTGGCTCAATCGATGTTATTGAAATTGATGCAGCTACTTATCGCGGAATCGACGATGCTAAAGAATTGCGTGAACGTGCAGTTTACGCACCGGTTCATGCGCGATTCAAGGTCTACATTATCGATGAGGCCCACCAGCTAACCCGAGATGCATTCAACGTGCTACTGAAGCTAGTTGAGGAACCACCACCTCATTTACGATTCATCTTTGCCACAACAGAACCAGACAAAATCATTCCAACGCTTCGTTCCCGCACTCACCACTATCCTTTCCGATTAGTTTCAGCCAAGACTTTGGCACAACATATGGCGTTGATGTGTGAACGTGAAGGCATCGCAGCAGATCCTGCTGCACTGGCACTTGTTGCTCGCGCTGGCGCCGGTTCAGTTCGTGATGCGCAATCGGTATTGGGCCAAGTAATTGCCGGGTCTGGACCAGAAGGTGTCACTTACGCAGACACCGTTGCCCAACTTGGATTCACCGATGAAACACTTTTGAGCCAAGTTGTAGTTGCAATTGCAAACGGTGATGGCGCTTCACTTTTCACGCTGATCGAACAAGTTGTAACTTCTGGTCACGAACCTCGTCGCTTCGCAAATGACTTGTTAGATCACTTGCGTGACTTAGTTGTTGTAACTCAAGTTCCAGACGCTGCCACCTCTGGATTATTCGACATACCAAATGAACAAATTGATGATCTAGTTAGCCAGGCCAAGTTATTCACGCCGGCTCAATTAGTTCGAGTTGCTGACTTAGTCAGTTCAGGACTATCGGAACTTCGCGGTGCAGCCTCGCCAAAGCTTCAACTAGAACTTCTCGCAGCTCGCTTAGTTACAAATGAAGTAACCCAAGACTTAATCAATAGAGTTGAAAAACTTGAACAAGATGGTCCTCGAGTTTCAAGTGCTGCACCAGTCCCGGCGCGCGCTCGAGTTGCAGCAGAACAACCAGTTACTCAACAAGTTGAGACGCCAATTGAATCTGCGCCTGCTGCAGCAAAGACACCACCACCAAGACCAAAAGTTTCCACATCACCAGCGCCAATGAAACCATCGCAAGTCACAGCGGCTGCAACACAAAAAGCAGAAGATAAAACTGCTGAAGCGCCGGCAACACTTACTGGTCCCGTTTCTTTCGAACAAATTCGCGAAGCCTGGCCAGCAATCTTGCAAACACTGGGTAGTCAGAGTCGGGTTGCCGGAATTGTCATGGTCGACACAGCGCCAGTTTCGTTTGGTGAAGATAAAGTTTTGGCGGTCGCATTTCCAAATTCAAACACTATGAATAATGCAGTCAAGAGTGGCCATGATGATCGCTTGCGTTTAGTCATTCAAAATCTTTTCCATGTTGGTGTACGCATCGATCCAACAGTTGATCCAAATCGTGCGATTGCAGCAAAACCAAAAAAGGAAGCAGCAACTGACGCGGGCGAGGCCTCTCCGGATGACGAGACAACACCTTCGCGATCTTCAATCGACATCATTACCAGCTCACTCGGCGGACAAGTTATTAGCGAAAGTCCGCGCGAAGCATGAGCAACATTTATGAAGGCATAGTTCAGGACTTGATCGATGAACTTGCCAAACTTCCAGGCGTTGGACCAAAGGGCGCCACTCGAATCGCATTTCACTTATTAGCGACCGACAGTGCTGACGTCACTCGCTTAGCTACCGTTTTAGCTGACGTTAAAGACAAGATTAAGTTTTGCCGAACTTGCTACAACGTTGCTCAAGATGATCTTTGCCGAATTTGTGCAGACACGCGCCGCGATGAAACCGCAATCTGTGTTGTCGAAGAATCAAAGGACGTTTTAGCTGTGGAGCGAACGAGAGAATTTCGAGGCAGGTATCACGTATTGGGTGGGGCAATTAGTCCAATCGACGGCGTTGGGCCCGATGACCTGCGAGTTACTGAGCTAATGACTCGATTGGCTGATGGCGCGATCGTAGAGATCATTCTTGCTACGGATCCAAATCTTGAAGGCGAAGCCACTGCTACCTATTTAACACGGCTGATTTCACCATTAGGAATAAAGGTCACCAGGCTTGCCTCCGGCCTACCTGTTGGTGGCGATCTCGAGTATGCCGATGAGGTCACACTGGGACGCGCATTTGAAGGTCGACGCCAAGTCAGCCCGTAGCTAATTCACTCGATTCCTGATTCCACAATTTGGACTGTGATATCGGACTTCGAGATTCCCTTTAGACTTATTCCTTATGGGCTTAATTGTCGCTAAATTCGGTGGGTCATCCGTTGCGGATGCGGCTGGAATTTTGCGAGTAGCCAAGCGAATCGCTGACACCAAGCGTGCTGGGAATGAAGTCGTTGTCGTAGTTTCGGCAATGGGCGACACCACTGACGATCTAATTGATTTAGCGAAGCAGGTATCACCTAATCCGCCAGGTCGCGAACTTGATATGTTGCTTACTGCGGGTGAACGAATTTCAATGGCTGTGTTAGCAATGGCAATAAATGATCTTGGTTTCGAGGCACGTTCCTATACCGGGTCACAAGCAGGCTTGATTACCGATTCCACACACGGCAAAGCGCGAATCGTTGACGTTACACCAGGAAGAATTCAAGAAGCACTGCGAGAAAATGCAATTCCAATCGTTGCTGGCTTCCAAGGTGTTTCGCAAGACACTAAAGACATCACAACCCTGGGTCGTGGTGGATCTGACTTAACTGCAGTTGCCTTAGCTGCTGCGCTGTATGCCGATGTTTGTGAGATTTACACAGATGTTGACGGAATCTTTTCAGCCGATCCCCGCATGGTTTCAAAAGCAAGACAAGTTCCGCGCATCACTTATGACGAAATGATGGAACTTGCCGCAGCGGGCGCGAAAGTTCTGCACCTTCGTTGTGTTGAATATGCAAAACGCTTTGATTTACCAATTCACGTTCGTTCGTCTTTCTCGGATAAAGAAGGAACCTTTGTTATTGCTGATCTAAACGATCAGTCCAAGTTAAAGAAGTTGTCCAAAGTAGGAGCAATTATGGAACAACCGATCATCGCCGGCGTCGCACATGATTTAGGAGATGCCAAGATTACCGTCGTTGGTGTTCCTGATCGCCCAGGTATGGCTGCTGCAATTTTCCAAGCCGTTGCTGATGCTGGCATCAATATGGACATGATCGTCCAGAACGTAAGTGTTCACGAGTCAGGTGCAACTGACGTAACTTTTACTTGCCCGCGTGGCGATGCAGCGAAAGCTGAACTAGCGCTTCGACGCATTGAAAAAGAAGTTAACTTCAAGGACATTGACACAGATGAGAACATTGCAAAGATTTCCCTTGTTGGAGCCGGCATGCGTTCTCATCCCGGCGTATCTGCGACTTTCTTTAAAGCAATCGCAGACGCTGGCGTGAACGTGGAAATGATTTCAACTTCTGAAATTCGAATCTCAGTTGTTACTCGTGCTGATGATGCTACGAAGGCAGTGACTGCAATTCACACTGCATTTGGTTTGGACGCGGACGGCGAAGCTGTTGTCTATGGTGGAACAGGGCGTTAAGCGATGACAAAGAAACCAACTCTTGCCGTTGTAGGTGCAACGGGTGCCGTTGGCACAGTAATGCTTGATCTACTTTCAACTCGCCCAGATGTTTGGGGTGAGATTAAGTTACTTGCTTCAGCTCGCTCAGCTGGAAAAGTACTTCAGGTCAGAGGTCAGGATGTTGTAGTTGAAGAGCTAACCGAAGCTGCATTTGATGGAGTGGACGTTGCAATGTTCGATGTCCCTGACGAGATCTCTGCAAAGTGGGCACCAATTGCAGCTGCTAAAGGTGTTATTGCCGTCGATAACAGCGGAGCCTTCCGCATGGATGCCGATGTTCCACTTGTTGTTCCGGAAGTGAATGCTGACCAAACTAGAAATCGTCCTCGTGGAATCATCTCCAATCCAAACTGCACGACACTTTCGATGATTGTCGTTGTCGGCGCACTGGAAAAAGCATTCGGCGTCAAAGAACTAGTTGTTGCTTCCTATCAAGCTGCATCTGGTGCTGGTCAAGGTGGCATTGATGCACTTCATGAGCAAATCGATGCAGTAGCTGGCAAGAACCTAGGCAATGAAACTAAAGATGTTCGTAATGTCATCACCAAGAACGATGTGTTTCCAGCGCCTCTTGCCTTAAATGTTGTGCCATGGGCTGGTTCATTATCCGAAAATGATTACACTAGCGAAGAACTTAAGGTTCGTAATGAGTCACGCAAGATTCTTGGTAAGCCAGAACTAAAGGTTCATGCAACATGCGTTCGCGTTCCAGTTGTTACAACTCACTCACTCGCGGTCCACGCGGTGCTTGATCGCGCAGTCACTGCGGATGAAGTTCGTGCCCTGCTTGCAAATGCTGACGGAGTAGTCGTTGTAGACGACCCGGAGAACAAGATTTTCCCAACTCCGATTGATGTTGTTGGAACGGATCCGACGGTTGTTGGTCGCATTCGGGTTTCCAAAGAATATCCGAACGAAATTGATTTCTTTGTTTGCGGTGATAACTTACGTAAGGGCGCAGCGTTAAATACTGCTCAGATTGCTGAAGTAGTAGCAAAAGAGTTTAGTTAAATTCTTTTGCCAAGGAACAATGCAGAGATTTAACTAGTTGGTTTTTGCACTCAGCGTAATCAAAGTTGCCTCTGGTCGACATGCAATACGTACTTGAGTGAAAGGTGAAGTCCCAACTCCAGCTGAAACGTGAAGTGGCATCTCACTTTCGCCGAAAGCGGAAAGTCCTTTTGCATTGCGTTGTGGCAGATCACAGTTTGTAACCAATGCTCCATAAAACGGAATACAAATTTGTCCACCGTGAGTATGGCCTGCCAAAACTAAGTCAGCGTTATCTGCTTCAAAACTTTGCAGGACTCTTCGATATGGAGCGTGTGTTACGCCAAACCTAAAAGCGTTTGCTTCGAATGGACCGGCAACTGCTGCGTAATTATCTTTCTCAATGTGAGGATCATCGGTGCCACGGAAATGTATTTTCACTCCCTTAATCTCTGTTACGCCTTGTTTGTTATTCAAGTCGAGCCATCCCGCATCTGTTAGTTCATTAACTAAGTCAGAGGTTGGTAGTGGTGAACCTTTCATTCGAATTTCCCGAGAAGCATCTAAGTACTTAAATGGATTTTTTATAATTGGAGCGTAGTAATCGTTACTTCCCAGAACGAAAGCACCAGGTATGTCCATCAACTCATCCATCGCCTCGACAACAGCTGGAACTGCGAGTTGGTGCGCCAAGAAATCACCTGTGCCAACCACGATGTCCGGCTCCAGCTTTGCTAGGGATCTAACCCAATTGATTTTTCTAGTCTGAGCAGGAGTGATGTGAAGATCGGAGATGTGTAATACGCGAATGGATTCGCTTCCAATCGGCAATAAAGGCAGCTCGACGTGCCGAACTGTAAACGCTTGCGCCTCGACGAGACCATAAGAAAGGCTTCCGACTCCGGTAGCGCCTATGGCGAGAACCGAATTCATCAGAAATCCCATACTTACAAGCATTACACGATTTAATGGTTTCACAAGTGCACAAAATGCCCATAGGCTGGAGTTCTCCACACCTTCCCTAGGAGGCGAAAAATGTCTACTGACGAGTCAGTTAATGATGCGCGCTCCGATAATTGGGATCCATTAACCGCACCGTTTTGGGAAACAGATAGTACCGACGAACCAATGTTGGCTCCGCCCGTTGAACAGTTCATGCCAATTGATGAAGACACGATGATTCGTCGTCGGCCACCACTTCCACCAGATGCTGATGAGATCATTCGTGGGGAATACACCGGCTGGGTGCCGCTAATCAAGCCGGGAGAATCTCTCGACGAAGCTAAAGCGCGTGAAGAGCATAGAGTTTCAAGTCTTGATGCTTCGATTCCAAATGTAGATGTAGATGCATGGGCGCCGATCGAAGTTGTTTTGAGCGACGAATCTGCATTCAAGGCCCCAGATGATCTTGCCTCTGATGTGCCAACGACAGTTCGGGAGCCAATCGTTGAAGTCAGACCATATATGTTTCCAACTGAGATTGTGCCTGACCCAGACTTTGTAGTTTCACCGGCTGAAGCCCTAGAAGAGGCACGTCGCCGAATCGCACAAATGCGTGCAAGTTTGCAGACAAATATCAATCGAGTGTCGCAAAGTTTTGAACATCCTATTTTTACTCCAGTTGAAGTTTCAGTTCAGCAAGCACCACCATTTGTCCCTGCAGCTCAAACTGAAGTTCCATTGATTCCAGTCGTTGAAGCGCCAAGGACATTCGAATCGCTATTTGAAATCGATGCTGACTCAGTTATTGAAGCACCAGCTCCGCAACCAACCTTTGTGCAAGCTCCAGCAACACAACCGGAAGCTTCACGAGTTGAGTCAGTGAAAACAGAGACTCGCGAAGAACCTCGAGTATTTACTCAGTCAACACAGCAGTCGTCACCAACAATCATTATTGATGAAGCAGCGGATCAAACTCATTCGCTTGAACTAGTGATTATGCGCGATGAGATCAAAGACTTACGTGATCGTCTTGATTCTTCACAAAAATTGATTGAGAACTTAATGATTCGACTTGCTGACCTTGCTGAATTAGCTTTGAAACGCAAGGACTAACGGTCCACATCTCCGGCAATAAAGGGCATACTTGCAACAATTGCGTCAAAGTGTTTTCGATTTGATCCAGGCAAGACATTTTCAAATGCCAAAACTGTGTGCAAACTAGCTGGACGAAGTTTTAGGCGATATGGCAGTTTGTCATTTCTTGACACTAGGTACCACGACGCAATTCCAAGCGGAGTTTCGATGCTGTGCTCGTAACTACCTTCTGGCACTCGAACAACTTTAGGGAGCAAAACATTAACTTCGTCAGCAAAATGAAAGGTACATGGCTCATTCAATTCTGAAATCATTGCCAGCGAGATCGTAACCTCATCAACGAGCTGCAGCATTCGGGCACTAACATCGCCCGAAACCTGCAAGGCCACTGCAAAACTTTCGAGCTCGGAATACTTAAGTCCAGTGGCGGTTTCTCGCAAATCAATTGCGTATTCACTGGCACGTGCAGCTGGACCACTAACCGCAGAATCAATCGCCTGGGTTTTGCTCAAAACTCCTACAGATTCATATTCGACAAGATTTGCTAGCCAATTAGTTTCCAGAATGATTTGCGCAGCAACAAAACATAGGTGCTGCACTTCCTCCAACCACTCAGACGTTGGTGCATGAGTTAAGCCACCTATGCAAGTCAACATTGGGTGCATTCGACTACCGGTATAAGCGCGATAGTGATTTACCCAAAGCTCGCGAGACTTTCTTAAGTTTTCAGAAAGTTGCTGGTCTTGCCAGGGAAAGCCTGCCAAGAACGCAAGGTGTGAAGTAACCCGATTGAATTCCAGTAGTAATGTCCGAAACCACTGCGCAGCCTCTGGTACTTCGATACCTAAAGCACCTTCGATTAACTGTGCGACACCAACTTCGCCCGAGTAAGCGCTTAGCCACTCATGACGGTTGGCAAGTGCGATTACCTGTCGATAGTCCCGAGATTCAAAAAGTTTTTCAGCACCACGATGCATTGATCCGAGAATTGGTTTTGCGGAGGCTATTAGCTCGCCTTCATACTCACAATCAATTCGCAACATTCCGTGAGTGGCGGGTGCGTGCAAAGGCAGGTGAGAGGTGGTGTCAGATCTTGCTGAATCTAAGGGAGAGATTCCGACTCTGCTGCGTTCAACCACGGGACTTATCGTGTCATACCCCGGGTGATTTATCGATTTTTCGACATTTCAATAGTTGCTACTAGTCTTGTTACGTGGTCAACACAATGGCCGAGAGCGATGAGCCTTGGACCGAAAAACCTCCACGCCTTGACGTAGGCGTAGTCGGAACTGGCAGAGCCGGCTCCGTTTTAGGTGCTGCGCTAAAACGTGCCGGACACAACATCCGAGCCTGCACAGCGGTAAGCGATATCTCAAAACTTAGAGCGGAATCTCTGTTACCGGGAGTTCCTGTTACTTCAATCGAAGATGCAGTTAATGATCGAGACCTAATCCTGTTGACCGTGCCAGACGATGTGCTGGGCCAAGTTGTTAATGGTTTAGCTACAACTAATGCAGTTAGCCCGGGAACTTTTGTAATGCACGCCTCGGGCCGATATGGAATTGAAGTCTTGCGTCCGCTGACCGATCAAGGTTGCTTGCCGCTAGCACTTCACCCAGTCATGACATTTACCGGAACCAGCATCGATCTCAATCGTCTTTCTGCTTGCCCATTTGGAATTACTACCGTCCAAACTTTACGTCCGGTGGCTGAAACTTTAGTTGTTGAAATCGGTGGCGAACCAATTTGGGTACCCGAAGAAAACCGTGAGCTCTATCACGCAGCATTAACTTTTGGCGCGAATAATTTGATGACACTAGTGACGCAAACTACCGAGCTACTAGAGGCCGCTGGGATTACAAATCCAGAAAATTTAGTTGCGCCGCTGCTAGGAGCATCACTAGATAATGCATTGCGAAATGGGGATGCAGCAATTACTGGTCCAGTTGCGCGTGGAGATGCTGGAACTGTTCGGGAACATTTACGAGTACTTGCGAATTTTGATCCATCGGTATCACAGGCATATCGGGCAATGGCTCGATTAACCGCAATTCGAACACTTGCTTCGGGAACGTTACAACCACAGCTAGCTGAAGAACTTCTAATTGTTTTGGCAGATGAATCATGACGGAACTAATAGTTTTAAAAACCGTTTCTGAAGTAGATGCTTGGGCAGCAAAAGAAACGACTGCGATCGCTGCTGTTTTAACCATGGGAGCCTTGCATCAGGGTCATGCGGAACTTGTTAGGCATGCAAAAGCAAACACCCCAAGCGGAACTCGCGTGATTGCCACAATCTTTGTTAATCCAACGCAATTCAATAACGCATCTGATCTTGAGGATTATCCTCAAACCTTGGATTCAGATTTAGAGACCTTGCAAAGTGCCGGTGCGGATGCCGTATTTGTTCCAGATGTTTCGCAGATGTATCCCAATGGCTTGGAAGTAAATCCACCTATGGAACCTGGCGCAATTGGGGAGGTATTAGAAGGTAAAGCTCGACCGGGTCATTTCCGAGGAATGCTGACGGTAGTTCACCGACTACTTTCAATTACTCATGCTGACTATTCGTTCTTTGGTGAAAAAGATTTCCAACAACTCACTCTGGTTAAGGCAATGGTGGCTGCCACCAAAATGCCAATTTCGATTGTTGGCGTACCCACAGTGCGAGATGAATTCGGATTGGCACTATCAAGTCGCAACCGAAGACTTTCTCTTGAGGCAATCGAACTGGCGAGATTGATTCCTACAGCAATGAATAAAGCAGCCGATGTATTTTCTGTTTCAGGCTCAGTTGCAGATGCCGAAGCTGCAGGTTTAGAGATTTTGGAACAAACTGGAAAGTTTGAAGTTGAATACTTTGAAGTCAAATCAAATGATTTAGTTTCCTCACCAGCGCTAAATAATGCTCGAGTTTTTGTAGCAGTAAGTATTGAAGGCGTAAGACTCATCGACAACCTAGAGATAGCGAAGTAGGAAAAGCATGCTGTTAGCAATTGATGTCGGAAACACAAACACTGTTCTTGGGTTGTTTGCAGGTGACCAGCTGGTCTCATCGTGGCGAACTAAAACAGACAGTCGGGAAACGGCTGATGAGTTGGCGCTCAAATTCAAAGCAATCCTTAGCGATACTCCAGAAATTACTGGAATTGCACTTTGCTCCACAGTTCCTGCAGTACTTCGCGAAATGCGAACTATGTTGAATAACTATTACCCAGATGTGCCGCAAGTAATTGTTGAACCAGGAATCAAAACCGGTGTTCCTGTTCTTACTGACAACCCGAAAGAAGTTGGCGCAGATCGAATTGTTAACTCGTTAGCGGCATTTACGCTGTATGGCGGGCCAGCGATCGTAGTTGATTTTGGAACCTCTACGAATTTGGATGTGATTTCATCCAAGGGAGAATTTTTGGGAGGAGCCTTGGCGCCAGGAATCGAAATCTCAATCGATGCCTTGGCAAACCGAGCTGCACAGTTACGCAAAGTCGAATTGATCGCACCACGCAACGTAATTGGTAAAAACACCGTCGAAGCCTTGCAATCTGGCGCGGTCTATGGGTTCGCAGGGCAAGTTGATGGTCTGGTCGATCGAATCGTTGATGAATTGGGAACCCCAGTTAAAGCCGTGATCGCAACTGGTGGCTTATCGGCAATTGTGGTTCCCGAGTCAGAAACCATAACTCACCATGAACCAGACTTGACTTTGATTGGCCTGCGTTTGATGTTCGAGCGCAACGCTTAGTACCGATAATCTTGGTCAATGACCACCGACCAGAATCCAGCGGCTGAAGAAGTCGACGACCTGCCTGAGCAAATGCAGGTTCGCCACGAAAAGCGTGCAGCAATTTTGGCCAGTGGGCAAGACGCCTATCCAGTTCGAGTTCCAGTTACCACAACGATTCCAGCGGTGCGCGAGAAGTACGGGCACTTAGTTGCCGAGCAGGAAAGTGCCGAGACAGTTGGCATTGCTGGCCGAGTCATGTTCCTGCGCAACACTGGCAAACTTTGCTTCGCCCAACTACAGGCCGGAACTGGTGAAACTATTCAAGCCATGCTTTCCTTGGATCGAGTTGGTGAAGTACAACTTGATACCTGGAAAGGCTTAGTCGACATAGGTGACGTGGTTGCGGTCGTTGGCGAAGTTATCAGCAGTAAGCGTGGCGAACTTTCGGTTATGGCAGACACCTGGCAAATGGCCGCCAAAGCGTTACGACCACTTCCTAATCCACACAAACCATTAAGCGAAGAAACTCGAGTTCGTCAGCGCTACGCAGACTTAATCATGCGAGACACCGCTCGGACTGTTGCTCGATTGCGACCTGCAACAATGACGAGCTTGCGCGCAAGTTTTGCAAAGCGCGATTACATCGAAGTTGAAACCCCAATGTTGCAAACCATGCATGGCGGCGCTGCAGCTCGTCCGTTTGTTACTGCTTCAAATGCCTTTGACATGCAATTGTTTCTGCGCATTGCACCCGAATTATTCCTAAAGCGCTGCGTAGTTGGTGGTATTGAAAGAGTATTCGAAATCAATCGCAACTTCCGTAACGAAGGTGCCGATTCAACTCATTCCCCAGAGTTTGCAATGCTGGAGTATTACCAGGCTTACGCTGACTACAACGATATGGCGACGCTCACCCGAGAATTGATTCAAGAAGCTGCAATGACAGTTCATGGCACCTTGAATTACGAGTTAGTTGATGGTGGCACTCGCGATTTATCTGGCGAATGGGATCAGATTTCGGTTTACCCTTCGGTAAGTAAAGCGATCGGCAAAGAGATAACTCCTGATACTCCGATCGAGGAACTTCGCAAACTTTGTGCCGATGCTGGCATAACACATGACCCAAAAGCGATCCACGGAAAGTTAGTTGAAGAATTGCTCGAGCATTACGTTGTTGAGCAGTTAAAGAAGCCAACCTTTGTAATGGATTACCCAGTAGATACGTCACCGCTGGTTCGCGAACATCGAAACCAAAAAGGTACTGCTGAAAAATGGGATCTCTACATAGATGGTTATGAAGCGGGAACAGGTTATTCCGAACTCGTCGATCCAGTGATCCAACGCGAACGTTTAATGGAGCAGTCATCGCTTAAAGCCGGTGGCGATGCCGAAGCAATGCAACTCGATGAAGATTTCTTACGAGCACTTGAATACGGCATGCCACCATCAGGTGGAGTTGGCATGGGTATTGATCGCTTGCTAATGACATTGACTGGTTTGAACATTCGCGAAACTATTTTGTTCCCATTAGTAAAGCCTGAATAAACATGACCGTTAATGTTCGTCCTGCTGTTACCTCTGACGTATTAGCGATCCGTGATTTAGTTGAAAACTATGCCGGTGATGGACCACGCTTACTTCGCAAAAACACTGTGACCCTTTATGAGGATGTCCAAGAATTTTATGTAGCTGAAATTGATGGAAAAATAGTTGGCTGTGGTGCGTTACATGTGATGTGGCATGACTTAGGGGAAATTCGAACGGTTGCCGTTGATCCGACATCTAAAGGTCAAGGCGTCGGCTCCCAGATTTTGAGCGAGCTAACACAGCGGGCAGCAAATCTTGGGCTGACCAAACTTTTTTGCCTAACTTTCGAAACAAAGTTTTTCTCTGGCCATGGCTTCAGCCCAATTGAAGAATCACCAGTCGATGCATCTACTTATGCAGAACTCCTGCTATCGGGCGATCAAGGTGTGGCTGAGTTCTTGGACTTAGAACACGTTAAGCCAAATACTTTAGGCAACACCAGAATGCTGAAAATTCTGTAGTTTTTCGGCTGTTCGCTACTGGCAGATACCCAGTGCTTTAAAAAGTCCTTTAAACAAGGCAGTAATTACTGCCTAATCTTTGCAACTTTATTTATCCGCAGATGCGCTGTCATGCATTGGCTCTAGCATTGAGGCAAGGCCGAAAAGTTTAGAGGAGTTGCACATGTTCGAGAGATTCACTGACCGCGCGCGTCGCGTTGTGGTGCTTGCCCAAGAAGAGGCACGCATGCTTAATCACAATTACATCGGTACTGAACACATCCTCCTTGGACTCATTCACGAAGGCGAAGGCGTCGCTGCTAAGGCTCTGGAAAGCATGGACATCTCACTTGAGGCAGTTCGCGCTCAAGTTGAAGAAATTATTGGTCAAGGCCAGCAGGCGCCATCCGGTCACATTCCATTTACACCCCGCGCTAAAAAGGTTCTGGAACTTTCACTTCGCGAAGCATTGCAACTTGGCCACAATTACATTGGCACCGAGCACATTCTGCTTGGCCTAATCCGTGAAGGAGAAGGCGTTGCAGCACAAGTTCTTGTCAAGCTTGGCGCAGATCTAAATCGCGTACGTCAACAAGTTATTCAACTTCTTTCCGGTTACCAAGGTAAAGAACCACAGCAACAAGGCTCTGGCCCAGCCGAAGGAACTCCTTCAACTTCGTTGGTATTAGATCAGTTTGGACGCAACTTAACCCAAGCTGCTCGTGACGGACAACTTGATCCCGTTATCGGTCGCGTAAAAGAAATTGAACGCGTAATGACGGTGCTTTCGCGTCGCACCAAGAACAACCCAGTTCTGATTGGTGAACCAGGCGTTGGGAAGACTGCAGTTGTTGAAGGCTTGGCCCAGAACGTATTAAAGGGCGAAGTTCCAGAAACTCTGAAAGACAAGCAGATCTACTCACTTGATCTTGGCGCACTCGTTGCTGGATCTCGTTACCGCGGTGATTTCGAAGAGCGCCTAAAGAAGGTCTTGAAAGAAATCAAAACTCGTGGCGACATCATCATCTTCATTGACGAAATGCACACACTTGTCGGTGCTGGAGCCGCTGAAGGTGCGATCGATGCAGCTAGCATCTTGAAGCCAATGTTGGCTCGTGGTGAACTTCAAACCATTGGTGCAACAACCCTTGATGAATACCGTAAATACATCGAGAAAGATGCCGCTCTTGAGCGACGTTTCCAGCCGATTCAGGTTAACGAACCAACTATTGCGCAGACTATTGAAATTCTTAAGGGTCTCCGCGATCGGTACGAAAATCATCACCGCGTAACAATCACTGATGCTGCACTTGTTGGTGCGGCAACTATGGCAGACCGTTACATCAGTGATCGATTCTTGCCAGATAAGGCAATCGACTTAATCGATGAGGCAGGCGCACGCTTGCGTATCCGTCGCATGACTGCACCACCAGACTTGCGTGAAATCGACGACAAGATCGCCGCAACTCGCCTTGAAAAAGAATCAGCAATTGATGGTCAGGATTTCGAACGCGCAGCTTCGCTACGCGACGATGAGAAGAACTTGATAGCTGCCCGTGCCACTCGTGAAAAAGAGTGGAAGGACGGCGACATGGATGTGGTCGCAACTGTTGACGAAGAATTGATCGCAGAAGTTCTCGCAGCTTCAACTGGAATTCCAGTGTTCAAGTTAACTGAAGAAGAGTCACAACGACTACTTCACATGGAAGGCGAACTTCACAAGCGAGTCATAGGACAAGAGCAAGCAATCAAGGCTCTGTCTCAGGCAATTCGCCGAACTCGCGCGGGTCTTAAGGATCCAAAGCGTCCAGGTGGATCCTTCATCTTTGCTGGCCCATCAGGTGTTGGTAAGACTGAACTTTCTAAGACGCTTGCTGAGTTCTTATTCGGTGATGAAGATTCTTTGATTCAGTTGGATATGTCGGAGTACTCCGAGAAGCACACAGTCTCGCGTCTATTCGGTTCACCTCCAGGATTCGTAGGTTACGAAGAGGGCGGCCAGCTAACCGAGAAGGTTCGCCGCAAGCCATTTAGCGTGGTTCTTTTCGACGAAGTAGAAAAGGCGCACCCTGATATCTTCAACTCGCTGTTGCAGATTCTGGAAGATGGCCGTCTAACTGATGCCCAAGGCCGCGTGGTTGACTTCAAGAACACCGTAATCATCATGACTACGAACCTTGGAACCAGAGACATTGCCAAGGGAGTAAGTCTTGGTTTTGCTGACGGCAATGACATTTCTACGTCATACGAACGCATGAAGGCTAAGGTCAACGACGAACTGAAGACTCACTTCCGCCCAGAGTTCTTAAACCGCATCGACGACATCATCGTCTTCCACCAGTTGAGTGAAGCCGAAATCGTCGAGATCGTTGACCTAATGATCGCTAAGTTGGATTCCCGCTTGAAGGATAAGGACATGGCGATCGAACTTACTTCGGCTGCTAAGGCCCTGCTTGCCAAGCGTGGTTACGATCCAGTATTAGGAGCTCGTCCTTTGCGTCGAACCATTCAGCGAGAGATTGAAGATCCGATGAGCGAAAAGATGCTCTTTGGAGATCTCAAGCCGGGTGAGATTGTGATTGTTGACGTTGAGGGCGAAGGTGACGAGGCGAAGTTCACTATCCGTGGTGAGTTCAAGGGCGAACTTTCTGACATTGAAATTGCGCCAGTTGATGCTGCTGGAGTTTCTGAGTAATTAACTGCTAATGGTTACCAACAATTTCGACTTCGGAGTAATCGGAGCTGGAATTGTTGGCTTAGCTATGGCAAACCGAATTCGCCAGATCCACCCCAATGCCACAATTGTGGTTTTTGATAAAGAGAATTCAGTTGGTGACCACGCTAGTGGACGAAACAGTGGAGTTCTTCACGCCGGCTTTTATTACTCACCTGAATCCTTAAAGGCTGCCTTAACCCGAGATGGAAACAAGCTGCTGCGGGATTTCTGCATTGAAGAAAACATTCGAGTTAAAGAAACTGGAAAAGTTGTAGTTGCGCAGAATGCTTCAGAAGTTTCTGCGTTACAAGAATTGCATCGCCGCGGAAGTGCCAATGGGGTAGTCACAGAACTTGTGACATCAGAGCAAGTCACTGAATTAGAACCATTGGCCAAGACATCGGAGCTAGCTCTTTGGTCACCGAATACTGCTGTCGCGAATCCGCTCGAAGTAACTAAAGGTTTGGCCAACAAGGTTGTTCGCGAAGGCACAAATCTAAAACTTGGCCATGAAGTGTTGCGCACTACCCATAATCGAATCATTACAAATCTTGGCAATTATTCAGTCGGCCACATTGTTAACTGTGCCGGGCTTTACGCTGACAAGATTGCAAAGCCATTTGGATTTTGCGATGATTACGCGATGCTGCCATTCAAAGGTTTGTACTGGTACGGCAACTGGCCACCAGGTAAACTCCAGCGCCATGTTTACCCAGTTCCCGATGTTCGCAACCCATTCCTAGGTGTTCACTTAACCGTGACCATTGATGGTCGAGCAAAAATTGGACCAACTGCAATTCCGATTTTTTCACGGGAGAGTTACGCAGGTTTTGGTGGACTGAGCCCAAGGGAAATTCTCAATATTGTGGGCATCTATCCAAAGTTCTTAGCCAGCAAACACCATGATGTTTTGGGCCTCTTCAAAAGTGAAATGCCTAAGTATTCACAGCGGAATTTAGTCAGGCAGGCTCAAGCACTTGTACCAAGCGTCGATCCAAAGGATTTTAAAGAGCGCGGAAAGCCAGGAATTCGGGCACAACTACTCGACATCAAAAATAAGAAACTTGAAATGGATTTTGTAGTTCGTGGCGATGATAACTCAACGCATTTGTTAAATTCAGTTTCGCCAGCCTGGACTAGTGCCCTAGCTATGGCGAATCATATTTGTAAAAAGTTCGATTAAGATTTAAGAAAACTAAGGACAGGGAAAATAGTGGAATCAACAGTTGACTTGATTTGGTTAGTTTCTGGCTACATCGCGCTAGGTATAAAGGCTTGGGCACTATCAGACGTTGTTAAGGCACCAGCCGAAGCATTCCCGTTTCTAAACCGCCAAACCAAGAACATTTGGTTAGCGATAACTATCGGCAGCATTCTTGGCCATATTCTTTTTGGAGCTTGGGGATTCACTGGAATCATCGGATTGATTGCCTGCGGTGTTTACTTAGCCGACATCCGCGTAAAGATTAACGACATGACGGGCCGTCGGTGACCCCTTCGGTTCTTGGTGACATTACTCGGGGTACTACAAATCCAAATCGACTTCGTCGGATTGATCGATGGATGCTTCATGCGGTTTGTCCAATCATTCGAAATTGCGAAGATCCAGTCGTTGTTGATTTAGGTTACGGCGCGACCCCAGTAACGACCCAAGAAATGTTCCATAGATTTCAAAAATATGTTCGGCCTGATGTTGAAGTAGTTGGCATTGAAATAGATCCAATTCGAGTTAAGCAAGCCGCAGATATGAGCGAACCTGGACTTGATTTCGCATACGGGGGATTTGAAGTCCCGCTTCCAAGTTCTCGCAAACCGATTGCAATTCGAGCGTTTAATGTACTTCGTCAGTATGACGAGAGTGAAGTTGAGAAGTCTTGGAAGTTAATGACGAGTCGGCTTGCTCCCGAAGGGTTCTTAGTTGAAGGCACTTGTGATGAAATTGGTCGCCGCAGTTCCTGGGTCGCAATTAGAAGTCAGGAAAGTGTGCCGGAAACCTTTACGATTTCACTTCATGTTGGAAGCTTGGAAAAACCTTCTGACATCGCACCCCGATTACCTAAAGCATTAATTCACCGGAATGTTCCAGGGGAGCGAATCTACGACTTCCTGCAAGAATTTGATCGTGCTTGGTTAGGTAATTCCGCAATGATTCCATTCGGAGCTAGACAGCGTTGGGTTGCAACCGTTGAGGCGTTACGTTCAAGTTACCCAATTCTTGATAACAAAGTTCGCTGGCGACTAGGTGAAGTAACAATTCCTTGGGAAGTTGTTGCACCTAAGTAACAGGATTTACTTCTTACCTTGATTCGCTACCGCAGCGGCCGCAGTTGCTGCAGCTTCTGGATCTAGATACGTTCCACCTGGAACAATTGGTTTGAAATTGCTATCCAATTCATACACCAATGGAATACCGGTTGGAATATTCAATCCCGCAATGTTTTGATCGCTGATGCCATCTAAATGCTTAACCAATGCTCGCAGTGAATTTCCATGCGCAGCAACCATTACGGTTTTTCCAGCCTTTAAGTCTGGAACGATGTTGGATTCCCAATAAGGCAACATGCGAATAACTACATCAGCTAGACATTCAGTTCCAGGCAAATCTTTGCCCAAGTCCGCGTAGCGCGGATCATGGGTTTGTGCGTACTCATTGTCAGGATCAATGACTGGAGGTGGAGTATCGAATGATCGTCGCCACAACATGAATTGCTCTTCACCATACTCAGCCAAGGTTTGAGCTTTGTCTTTACCTTGCAATGCACCGTAATGCCGCTCGTTTAAACGCCAAGTTCGATGTACCGGAATCCAATGCCGATCGGCAACATCAAGTGCAATGTTCGCAGTTTTTATCGCCCTTCGTAATAGCGAAGTATGCAGAACATCAGGCAAAAGCCCTGCTCCCGCAATTAACTCTCCAGCTCTGGTTGCCTCGCCAAGACCCTTTTGATTTAGATCAACATCGACCCATCCGGTGAAAAGATTTTTTTCATTCCATTCGCTTTCACCATGGCGAACCAAAATCAAGGAGTTGCTACTCATGATTCAATTCTGCCCGATCAGTCAAACAAGTGAGCAAAGGCCTGCAGATTGGCCATGTCCATGCCTTTGCTAGTGCGCCAAGCCCATTCTTTTTCAATTGCTGAGCGGAAACCTAACTCAAGCAAAATATTGAAAGAGTTATCGCTAGTTTGAAGCATTACGCCAAGGAGTTGATCAATTTGCGCAAGGTCAACGGTAGCAATCGGAAGCGTACCGGAAAGATAGATATCTCCAAGGTGATCCAGACAGTAGTTTATGACGAGCAACTTTCGATTCTGCTCCAGAATCCAGCGATAAACCACTTCATGGTTCTCGTCAGGATTTCGCGCCACGAAGCTTTCAATCTTAAAGATCGTGTCACCTATAGTCATCGCAACATTTACAAATTGCTTATTTGTTCCTGGAAGTGAAACTACGACCGTTTTTTCTCCAGCCAATTCGAACTGAAGTTCATGTGAGATGAGGTATTCCGTCACCTCGGATATCGAAATTGTCATACTTGTAACCGCACAATCGAAGATCTGACTGCTTCGTCATAGACAGACAGTAATTTGTCGGTGGTGTCTTCCCAACCGAAGTGGGATGCATGTGCAATTGCTCCAGTTGAAAGTCTGGTTCTAAGTTGATCATTACTTACTACGTCAACAATGTGCTTAGCCCAGGTTGCAGCATCATGACCATCTACTAGGACTCCACTGATTCCATCGCGTACCGCAGTGGGTAATCCACCGACTCGGGCCGCAATAACTGGTGTGCCACACGCTTGTGCTTCGATCGCAACAAGCCCAAATGATTCGCTATATGAAGGGACCACGCATACTGAAGCGGCTTGAAACCATTTAACTAAATTGGTTCGATTTGTGGGTGGGACAAATCTCACGACGTCAGATACTCTGAGTTGGTTTGCAAGAGTGACTAAAGCATCTGGTCTTTCTAGTCCACTTCCCGATGGCCCACCACAAATTGCCACGATCAATCGGCTGCGTAAATTTGGGTTATGCTTCAAAATCTCGGCGGCAGCTTCGATCAAAACATCAGGTGCCTTCAATGGTTGAATTCGGCCCACAAACAACAGCACGATGTCTTGTTCAGATAAACCTAGATCGATACGTGCCAAAGTTTGATTTCCTGGAACAAAAACATCTAGATCCACTCCAGGATGTACGACGCGTACTCGGTTGGGATCTGCGTGATAAAGCTCAATTAACTCTTTAGCTTCAGCGTGAGTATTTGCGACGAGGCGATCTGCTGCTGCAACAACTTGCTCTTCACCAATTTCGCGAATCGCAGGCTCCGGCGTATCTCCATGTGCCAAGGTAAGGTTTTTAACTCTTGCCATTGTGTGCATAGTGTGCACAAGCGGAACGCCCCAGCGTTCTTGTGCGATCCATCCCACCTGACCAGACAGCCAATAGTGACTGTGAACCAAATCGTAGAAACCCTCATTCTTTGCTGCTTCGGCACGGAGAACTCCAGCAGTTACTGCGCAGAGCTGTGAGGGCAAATCCTCTTTCCGCAAGCCTTCAAAGGGTCCGGCTGGAATGTGTCGCACCAAGACACCAGGAGCAAGTTCGCTTGCCTCCGGTTCAGTTAGGGAAGTGGCGCGGGTGAATATTTCAACTTCTATCCCACGCTGTGCAATTCGCTTGGCAGTTTCAGCAACATAAACATTCATGCCACCGGAGTCACCTGTACCCGGTTGGTGCAGTGGTGAGGTGTGGACAGAAAGAATCGCGATTCGATGAAGATTAGTTGAAGTATTAGCCATGAGAACCTTGCACCAACTTATCTAAAAGGGTGAGTTTTCGATACTCGAAAAGGAATTTTCTACCTTGAGTAGGGTTCGCCAGTCACGATGTGAGTAACTCGACGTGCGACAGAGACCGCATGGTCACCGAATCGCTCATAAAAACGGGAAAGTAGCGTTACGTCAATCGCTGCTTCTACACCGTGCTTCCAGTCATTTGAAAGCACCACAGTGAACAATTCGCGATGCAGATTATCGAGAGTGTCATCAAAAATCTTCATATCAGCTGCCAAAGTGGTGTCTCGAGAAGATATCACTTCACCAGTCTGTTCAACGATACGGCTAGCAGCGTGACCCATTTTCGAAAAGGTATCTTTCAACTCATTTGGAACTGATGGATTTGGGTAGCGAAGTCGAACCTGTTTTGCTATGTGAACCGCTAGGTCACCCATACGCTCAAGTGAGCCTGCCATGCGAATTGCACCCATGACTAAACGAAGATCAGTGGCAACAGGCGCTTGCAGCGCTGCGATACGAGAACACATCTCCTCTACCTCTGCGTTCAACGCGTCGATAGGTTTGTCGCCAGCGATAACTTTTTCAGCGGATTCCAAATCATCTTCAAGCAACGCATACGTTGCAAGTGAAATTGACTTTCCTACAAGCTCTGCCATCGAGACCAAGGCCTCGTCGATTTGGGCTATGTAAGTGTCATGCATAATTTTCAGTGTAGTCCGATTTGTAGTTTGACGATCTAACTCACAAGTTTGACACCAGGGAAACTGGGAGCAAACTGCATTAATACAAAATGTGAACAGTGCCTGAAGTTGGGCTGTACGAGAGGTGTCTTAATCACTTACTCTCTATCGTGGTATCGTGATTGCGATCGCACAGATGAGCACTTGGAGGACCTATGTTGACACGTAGATCCTCTAGTAAGGCAAAAAGTGAGCAAGCAACAGCGGCCGCGAACCAAGCAGAGCGAGTGCGGGCACTTAGTCAGATTTTGGACGTTTTACCTGATGCCGCCGCGATTGTCGATGAATCGGACCGCGTGCTAGCTGCAAGTGCAAACTGTGTTGCCATGGGGCTGGTATCTGCGGATCGAATAGGTCCCGTTGAAGTGCGAGCCTTGAACCGCGAAGTTAAACGCTTGAATAAAACTCAGAGTAGAGATGTCGTAGTAAAGCGAAATGGCTCGCGACTTGGTGAATGGGAAGCACGAATCCAGATTTCACCAATCGATGAAGAGATCAGTTTGTTGATTGCACAAGACTTAAGCGAAGAGCGTCGCCTGAACGATGTGCGAAGAGATTTCGTAGCAAACGTCTCGCACGAGTTAAAGACGCCAGTGGGAGCTCTTTCGCTCTTGACTGAAGCAGTTCAAGTCGCAGACACCGATATTGAACAAGTGCGACACTTCACAAGTCGTATGCAGGTTGAAGTGAAACGACTCACCGCAATGATTTCTGATTTAGTTGCCCTGTCTCAGGTTCAAGGAGATGCACCGCTGCGTAACTCCGTGCCAGTTAACGTAGCCAACATAATAAATGAAGCGGTTGACGCAACCAAGATTGCTGCTGAGCAAAAAGGTATCGAAGTTGCGGTATCTGAGAACATCGACGTAGGCAGAATCTTTGGTGACGAAGAACAGTTAAATGTTGCACTGAGTAATTTGATTTCTAATGCAATAAAGTACTCACCGAACAACACGAAAGTTGGGGTAGGAGCTCGCCGGAAAGGTGATCTGATCGAAATTTCGGTAACTGACCAGGGCCCTGGGATTCCAGAAGAATCTCAGAGTCGAATTTTTGAAAGATTTTATCGAGTTGATCCAGCTAGATCTCGCGACACAGGTGGCACTGGACTCGGGTTGGCAATCGTTAAGCATGTGTGCGCAAGTCACGGTGGCGATTGTCTAGTGTGGTCTCAAGAAGGCCAAGGCTCAACATTCACATTACGCTTCCCGGCATACCGAAATGGTGTCGGAATTCCTACGGAGGTTTTTTCAAAATGACACTAATACTTGTTGTCGAAGACGAAGAGTCGTTTCGCGATGCACTTCAGTACATGCTTACGCGAGAAGGCTTTGACGTGGTAATTGCACCAAATGGTGCCGAGGGAATTAAGTTGTTTGATGCTAAGAATCCAGACCTAGTTCTGTTAGATCTGATGTTGCCGGAAGTTTCAGGAACAGAGGTGTGCAAATATATTCGAGCAAAATCAAGCATACCGATCATCATGTTGACAGCAAAAGATACTGAAATCGACAAGGTAGTCGGGCTTGAGCTTGGTGCAGATGATTACGTCACCAAACCTTTTTCAACCCGTGAGCTTTTGGCGCGTATCCGCGCAGTAATGCGGCGCGGTGGTGACGTCGAACTTGATGCTATTGGAGCCGTTGAAAGTGGACCGATACGAATGGATGTCGAGCGCCACACATTAACGGTGAACGGCGTCTCAGTCCCAATGCCGCTAAAGGAATTCGAGTTACTTGAATTCTTGATGCGCAATTCAGGTCGCGTATTGACTCGAGGTCAATTGATGGATCGAGTATGGGGTTCTAATTATGTTGGTGACGGTAAGACACTAGACGTTCACATCAAGCGCATTAGATCAAAAATTGAGCCGGATCCAGCAAACCCGGTTTACCTTTCGACGATTCGCGGACTTGGGTACCGCTTCGAAATCTAGTCGTGGTCGGTGAAGTTCTAAGGGGTGATTGTCGAATCAGCTGCTGGAATTTCAGTTTCGGAATAGAAGCCTGACTTTTCATTGATCAATAACGACATTGGGGCTGATTGACCGCTAGCGAAAACAAATGACAGATTTACAAATCTGCCAGGTATAAGGCCATCGGTATCACTCGTTAAAACAATTCGGTATTCAGATTCAAAGCCAACATTCACAACGTCCTTAGGCGGTAGTGGAATGTCAATGTCACCAACAACTCCGACAGATTCCTCAGCAGCTACACCATTTAACAAGTCTTCAGTCGCATCATCAGTGTTAATCACCGTCATAAGAATCGTTGCGCGGGAGGTGTCGTTTGAATCAACTACTACAGTTGCGTTGCGAATCTGTATCGCTCCGACATCCACACTTCGGCCATTTCCAGAGTCACCCTGGGTATTTGTTGCAGCATCAAATCCGGTGGCACAGCCACTGAGCAAAAGGACTCCAACACTTAGGAAAGCTGCAAGAGCGATGTTCTTACGTGACATGGAAGTTATCCCCTTTAGTTCAAATATTCACTCAAAAGTTTCTCAGAATTAAGTCTACTTGCGCCAAATGTGCGGATTTTTTGCGGTAATCAGATCAACCCTGCTGGTTCTCAGTTTTTAGAAACAGCCAATAATCCTTTTGTTTTATGGGATTTTTTGGTGTGCAGGCGGCGTGTCGCGTGTTAGAATAGAGGACTAAGGTAACCAAAGGATCAATTTAAATGGCCTACAAAGTCGGGGAAACTGTCGTCTACCCTCATCACGGCGCAGCAGACATCATTTCTAAAGAAAAGCGCACTATTAAGGGTGAAGAGCGAGAGTATTTGGTACTTCGGGTTCACCAAAGTGACCTGACTGTTCGCGTACCCTCTGACAATTTGGACTTAGTCGGCGTCCGTGATGTGACTAGCCAAGCTGGACTGGAAAAAGTTTTCGGCGTGCTTCGTATGCCATATGTTGAAGATCCTGCTAACTGGTCCCGTCGTTTCAAGGCAAACACCGAAAAGCTCTCCTCTGGTGACGTTATTAAGGTTGCTGAAGTTGTGCGCGACCTGTGGCGTCGCGCCCAGAAGAAGCCACTTTCAACTGGTGAAAAGAGCATGTTAGCTCGCGCTCGCACTCAGTTGATTAGCGAAATTGCATTGGCTGAAAAGACTAACGAAGTTCGCGCCGAGGAAGTACTCGACGAGGTTTTGGCTTCCTAATGTCGACTGCTGCTACTGGACGAGTGGCGGCAATTATTCCTGCCGCTGGATCAGGGGTTCGCTTAGGTGCGGACGTTCCAAAGGCCTTCCTTGCCTTGGGTGGATTGTCTTTACTTACTCGTAGCGCATTAGCAATGAGCGCTGTTGCCGACGTATTGATTGTTGCAGCGCCTTCTGATGCCTTGGATGAAGCAAGTGAACAACTGTCGCAAGTTGATTCAGAAATTCACATAGTTGCAGGTGGCGAACATCGCCAAGAGTCAGTTGCAAATGCACTTCGCATGGTTCCCGAAGATGTTTCGATTGTTTTGGTGCACGATGCGGCCCGGCCACTTGTGCCAATTGAAGTAACGCAGAATGTTGTCGCTGCAATCCGGAATGGCGCAAAAGCTGTGATCCCGGTTCTTCCGCTGGTAGACACAATCAAACGTGTGAACAACAATGGGATCGCGATCGAAACCGTAGATCGAAATCAATTGCGCCGAGTTCAAACTCCGCAAGGATTTGACCGAGCAACTTTAGATTTGGCTTACCAAAACCCTGAAGTTGTCGCCACTGATGATGCTGGATTAATGGACGCTCTAGGTATTGCAGTGCTAACTGTTGCTGGTGATGAACGATCGTTGAAAATAACAACCATATCTGATGTGCAACGCGCGTTGAGCTTGCTGGAGGTAACGGGTGAGTAATTTGCGAATCGGCACTGGCGTTGATGTGCACCCATTATTGAGTGGTCGTCCGATGTTTTTGGCTTGCTTAAGTTGGCCAGATGAAACTGTAGGTTGTGAAGGTCATTCCGATGGCGATGTTGCTGCGCACGCGGCTTGCGATGCGATTTTGTCGGCAGCCGGCATGGGAGACCTTGGTTCGGTTTTCGGAACTTCGGATCCTAAATGGGCTGGTGCATCTGGCGCTGACTTGCTGGCAGAAGTGCAGTCTCAAGTTTCTGGCGCTGGTTGGAAAATTGTGAACGTTAGCGTTCAAGTAATTGCTAATTCACCCAAGATCGGTTCTCGCCGGGAAGAAGCGCAGAGCGCGATGTCGAAGGCATTGGCTGGCGCCCCAGTATCAATAGCGGGCACTACAAGTGATGGCTTGGGCCTTACTGGCCGTGGCGAAGGTGTCGCAGCAATCGCTTCGGCATTATTAGAAGCCCCGCAAGATCGGTAACCTTGATCTGTGCGCCTTTATGACACTGCAACTAGAGCAGTCCGCGATTTTATCCCGTTGGTCGACGGCAAAGTCTCGATGTATGTCTGTGGCGCAACCGTGCAGTCTGCTCCACACGTTGGTCACATCCGTTCTGGAGTAGCTTTCGATGTGCTGGCGCGTTGGTTACGAGTTTCTGGTTACGAAGTGACTCTAGTTCGCAATGTAACGGATATTGATGACAAGATCTTGGCAAAGGAATCATTAGAAAATCGTCCTTGGTGGGCCGTTGCTTCACACTATGAACGAGAATTTCAAAAGGCTTACGAGATTCTCGGTTGCACCCCGCCTACAGTTGAGCCGCGTGCTACCGGCCATATCACTCAGATGATCGAGCTAATGCAAACTTTGATCGAACGCGGACATGCCTATGCTGCTGATGGCGATGTTTACTTTGATGTTCGCTCATTTGCGGATTATGGAAAACTTTCTGGTCAAAAGATTGATGACCTACTTCCTGCTGGAGATTCTGAAGGTGAATCACGTAAAAAAGATTCACGCGACTTTGCGCTTTGGAAATCTGTTAAGCCAGGAGAACCATCTTGGCCAACTCCTTGGGGGAATGGGCGACCTGGTTGGCACATTGAATGTTCGGCGATGGCACAGGCTTACTTAGGCAATGCATTTGATATTCACGGCGGCGGATTAGATTTAGTTTTCCCGCACCATGAAAACGAAGTAGCGCAATCTAAAGCTGCCGGACAAGATTTTGCAAACTTCTGGTTACACAATGCTTGGGTAACTACTGCTGGCGAGAAGATGTCAAAGTCACTTGGTAACTCGTTAGTAGTTACCGAGGTGGCAAAACGAGTAAGGCCAATTGAACTTCGTTGGTACTTAGCTAGTGCGCATTACCGTAGCAATTTGGAGTTTTCAGATAGCGCATTGCAAGAATCTGCAGTGGCATTCCAACGCATCGAAAACTTTGTTGAAAGAGCAGCAGCGATTGTTGGTGAAGTTGAGTTAACTTCCTCGGCAATCAATTCAGATTTTGCAGCCGCCATGAACGAAGACCTAAATGTTCCAGCTGCACTTGCCGTTCTGCATGAAGTTGTTGGTGAAGGTAATACTTTGCTAGCGAAAAAAGCGGATGCATCGGCGCTCAAGGGTTGCTTTACTTCGGTTCGACAGATGCTTGATGTATTGGGCGTTGATGCACTTTCACCAACTTGGGCAGATGACAGCAAGAACTCAGAGCGACTTGAGTCAGCCTTGGATTATTTTGTGCAACAATCAATAACAGTTCGTAATGCAGCTAAAGAAAACAGGAACTTTGAAGCTGCAGATGCCATTCGCGATTCCTTGCGAAATGCCGGCATCGCATTAGAAGACACATCCGATGGTGTGCGCTGGAATCTGGAGAAGTAATGGCTGGCAATTCCAAGCGCAAAGGTGCGATTCGCACCTCTAAAAAAGGCGCCACCGCTGGCTCTGGTGGTCGCGGTAAGCAAAAACTCGAAGGTCGCGGACCTACGCCAAAGGCAACTGAGCGCGATAAGCACCCGGCTGCAAAACGGGCTAGGGCTGCGGAACGAGCTGCCGAAAAGCGTGGATCAACGCGCGTAAGTCGTCCACGTGATCGCGATGGCATTGAATGGGTTGCCGGGCGTAACTCGGTACTCGAAGCACTTCGCGCCAACATTCCTGCCAATGCGCTTTACATGCAACAGTTCATGGATGCCGATGATCGCGTCAAAGAAATTTTGCAGTTGGCTAATGATCGTGGACTGCCATTCTTGGAAGCACCCCGAACTGAATTAGATCGAAACACTGATGGCGCAGTTCATCAAGGTGTTGCGCTTCGGATTCCGCCCTACTCATATCTTGATCCAATCGATTTACTTGAAGATGCTTTCAATAGTGAAGAAGCAGCCTTCGTTGTTGCTCTAGATGGTGTTACTGATCCTCGTAACCTCGGCGCAGTCATCCGATCCTCAGCTGCCTTCGGTGTTGATGGAGTTTTAGTTCCAGAACGTCGTGCCGCAGGCATGACTGCTTCTGCTTGGAAAACCTCAGCTGGAGCAGCAACTCGGGTTCCAGTTTCCCGAGCAGTAAACCTGACCAGATCACTAGTTGAATTCAAGCGGGCAGGCTGCACAATCATCGGTCTTGATTCTGATGGTGACACTTTTGTTCAGGATGTCAGCCAAGAAATCGCAGCGGGCCCGATAGTTTTAGTTGTCGGTGGGGAAGCAACGGGAATGTCACGTTTAGTGCGAGACACCTGCGACATGGTGGTTTCAATTCCAATGTTTGACGAAACTGAATCCCTAAACGCAGGCGTTGCCGCTGGAATTGCACTCTACGAATTGGCAAAAATTCGCCATCCGTAAGCAGGGTAATTCTCGTTTTGGGAATTTCCGATCTTTTTCCTAGACTGGGCAAGCGGAATGTTGCTTCGGTAAGTTTCCTGGCCTCCTTAGCTCAGTGGTAGAGCGTCGCTCTTGTAAAGCGAATGTCATCCGTTCAAATCGGATAGGGGGCTCCATTAAGTGATGTATGCCTCATATCTCCCAATTCGAAGCCTTCTGAGTTGCCCGTAAATATTAGTAACTCATAATTAAAGGATGACGTCCAAGATCCGCGATAACCGCCAGGCAGAGATATTGGACGCTGCCCTAAATGAGATTCGAGCCAATGGGGTCGAGTCGCTAACCATGAGTCGCTTAGCACAATTGACTGGCTTGTCTCGCCCTGCGATCTACCAATACTTCTCATCCCGTGAACATGTCCTAGCTGAGTTACTCATTGATGACCTTGCTGATCTGGTGAATGAGATTGATGCCTACATCGCGCAATTTGAAAGTCCGATAGATCGAGTTCGAGTTTGGGTTAAGAGTTCGCTGGCACATTTAGCAAACGGCGACCATTCATTAATCCGAGAAATCAGTGAATCATCGTTGCCTGACGAATCGCGTGAAGTAGTCCGCGTACTCCATGGTCAGTTCATGATGAGTTTGGTTAGCCCGGTTCAGGAACTTGGAATAATTGCAATCGATTCTGCGTGCCATATGGTTTACAGCTCAGTTCAGTCTGCCGCAAAGCGAATTGAAGTTGGATTTGATTTCGATTCTGAAGCCCAGGCTGCAGAAGATTTCGCAGTTGCGGGCTTGCTAGGAATTCAAAAGAGCCAACAGTAAAATCACTGCTGGCTCTTTTTCTAGTTAAAAGCTAGTTTCAACTTCTATGACGTAACCCTGATGCTTTTGACCGTTGCCTTTAGTGGATTTGTGGTTCCGTTTCCTTTTTGAGACAACGTGAGTTTGCAAGTTCCGGCCTTGATGCCTGTGACTGTGAAGCTAGCTCCCTTAACAGCAACACGACAGTTCTTGGAAGTTGAAGTTGTGACAACCATTAACAGTCCAGCGTTAGTTGTTTTCTTGAATGAAATAGACCTTCCAACTTTTACGGCTGAGCTAATTGTTGGACGCGTCTGTGTTGCCTTCGGAGTCGGAGTCAAAGTTACAAATGAAATCGGGATAATCGTGTCCAAACTAAAGTCCGAGCTTCCACCCATGTGATCACGACGAACAAAAATACCGCAAGCATCAACGGAACAATCAAATGTAGTTGACCCAATAGTAAATTCTTTCAAGACTGACAATTGATTTGCCTGCGAAGCAACACCTGCACCCATGCCACCATTTGTTGTCAACCAAAGACTTTCCGACATGCCGCTGCGGCACTTTGTTGCATCTGGTCGCGGAGAAACTCCGGCTGATGCGCATTGGTATACATAGATTCCTTGATTAGTCGGAATTCCTGAGACAGATACGCTTACCGTTTCTCCAGCAAGAGCCAAGTTAGTTGTCTTTGACACCGTAACTGTCAGCGGTGACACAGCATTCGCTGGAGCTGAAATTGCACCACTAGCAAGCAGTGTGGTTGCTGTCACACTGAGCACGAGCGTTTTTAATGATTTGTTCATGATTTCCCGTTTCTTTTCATTTGATTGAGATTTTGAGGTAACTACTTCTTAAACTTCACTGGAAGTATTACGTCCGCTTTTCGATTACTTGAATTTGTGTGATCTGCTCGGGTAACAACTGCGCACTTAACCACCGCACAATCAATTGATCCGATGTACCGAGGAATGGTCAGACTCTGTTTGAACCCACCAGACTTTGAAAATGGTTTAGCAATTGACTTGCCATACGATGGTGGGTTCGAGGAGATCCAAATAGATCCGCTAGCTGTCCCAGAGGTATTAACCCCGCCACCGCAAGGTCCCGGCACCACACCTTTGGCATTCACTACACAGAACGCGAGGTAGATTCCTAACTTTGGGTTGTACTTTGCGCCACTCACAGTCACGGTTTGTCCACTCTTAACGTTGGTTGCCGAAACTGTCAGGACTTGTCCAGTTGGACCCTTCACTGTGCTGGAATTGGATTTGGCTTGGGTTGGAACCACTGCTGCACTCAGCAAAATGAGAGCACTCAACCCACTCGCTATGTTCCAACTTTTTCGCATAACGCTAAGTTAATTGATCGCACGAAAATGAGCCTGACACAGTGTCAGGACAGAGTTGGCTGAATCGGGGGATACTTGAGGCATGCAAAATCGCCGGTTGTTAGCGAGAATTTCAGGTCTGGGCCTGATGATTTTGCTAGTTTGTTCCTGCAGCGCGATTGATAACGCCAATAGTGCAAACCCAGCCAAACTTGATTCGCAGGTTGATTTGCAATGCTTGGGTGACCTGGAACCATTGTCCAGCGCAAGACCTGCGTTGCCGGTAACCGTTATGTCTGCTTCAGGTGAATCAATAACAATTTCCTCAGTTGATCGCGTGATTAGCTTGGCTCCGGGTAGCGCAGAAATTGTATGGGCCCTTGGGCTTGGCGATTTAATTGCAGGTAAAGATTTGGTTAGCAGCTATCCCGGATCTGATGAGACGCCAATAGTTAATCCAGGTCACGAAGTCGCGCTGGAAACACTGCTTAGCCTTAAACCTACTTTAGTTTTGGCAGATGAAAGCGATGAGAACGCTGATGCAATTCAAAAGTTAACTGAACTAGGTATTCCGGTTGTAGCAATTCCAGAAGCAACAGCCGTGAGTGAAATTTCGTCACGCATCTCTGCAGTGGCAAATGCTTTAGGGGTTAAGTCATCGGGTGACGAACTTGTCGCTGCGACAGAAGCAAAACTCACCGAGGTTGCTTCAGCTGCAGTATCGGAAAAGAAGATAGCTTTTCTATATCTAAGAGGCAATGCTGGGGTTTATCTCATCGGTGGCAACGGCAGCGGCGCCGACTCAATCATTGCTGCACTTGGAGCCAAAGATGCTGGCGCTGAATTAGGTATCGAAGGTTTTGCGCCATTGACTGCAGAATCATTAGCGAAGGCTAACCCTGACGTTTTGATGGTGATGAATGAAGGCCTGGAATCTGTTGGTGGAATTGAAAAGCTTCTGGCGTTACCAGGAGTTTCAAGTACTTCTGCGGCAAAGAATTCGGCAGTGCTTCAGGCTGATGATCGAGTGTTGCTTTCCTTTGGACCACATACGCCCAATGTCATTTCTTGTTTAGCTGAACAATTATCAAGCTTTAATGAGCCAGCATGACAAGAGTGAAGCCAGCGGTACTTATCTCTTTACTTTCAGTGCTGGTTGTTTTGGTTTTTTTGGTCAGCCTCTCAATTGGGGCTTATCAACTTTCCTTATCTGAAATTCTCTCTGTGTTCAGGAATCCAGAGATTGCTAACCCAATTACTTCGTCGATCATTTTCGATATCCGCATCCCACGTTTGATTTTGGGAATTGCCATTGGTGTTTCGTTGGCAGGGGCAACAACTTTGATGCAGTCGTCAATGCGAAATGCTTTAGCAGACCCCGCACTGCTGGGCCTGGCAGCCGCGTCAGCTCTCGGAGTAGTGGTAGCGCTAGTGCTTGGGTTCGACTTTGGTGGCATCGCTGCGTTTTTGTTCGCACTCCTGTTTACTGTGGTCGCATTCTTACTGCTACTGGTTGGACACTTTGGTGGCAAGCGTGCTTCAGCACAAAACACCTTGCTGATCGGTGTGGCGCTAGGTGCGTTCTTCTTAGGTTTACTTGGAGTGCTTGCAACTAGCCTCGACAATCCGCAATTGCGAGCTATGACCTTGTGGAGCTTTGGCTCGCTATCACTTGCAACTCAGACGACTGCCAGCGTTGCTCTAGTTGCGGCAGTTGCTGGATTTCTGGTGTCTTGGATTCTTGCACCCAAACTAGATTTGTTGCTGTTGGGCGAGCGAATGGCCAGAACACTTGGCGTTGAGACGAGAAAACTACGAATGGTTTCGCTGCTTCTGATTTCGCTACTGGTAACAGCGGCAGTTTATGGAGCTGGTGTTATCGCATTCCTTGGACTTTTTTCAGTTACGGTTGCCAGAGCGCTGGTTGGACCCCGTCACCGCCTACTTCTGTTAACCGGCTCGCTTTTTTCAGTGTTAACAATTTTGGTTTGTGATTTGCTCGCGCGAACTATTTCAGCTCCAATTGATTTGCCAATTGGCTTTCTCACCTCATTAATTGGCGCACCAGTTTTAATCATGATTTTGGCAAGGACAGCAAATGACTGAATCACCTTTGCTGCAGTTAACTGATGGGGTTATCACTCGAGACAAGCAAACCTTGATTTCCCAAGTGAACCTAACTCTTGAACCAGGAGAGATTGCACTCCTGACGGGACCGAATGGTTCTGGGAAAAGCACCCTACTTACTGCGCTGGCAGGCGAAAAGTTCTTAAGTGCAGGCACTTTGATGTTTGGTACCACATCACGAGATGAAATCTCACTGAGAGACTTTGTAAAAAAGCGTTCGCTCATGTTGCAACAGGATGAGGCAGTAGATCAGCTCCGAGCCAGAGATGTTTTGGAACTTGCAGATATTAGTTCAGGTGTGCACGGCTACACGACAGAATTTATCCCGAAAATTTTCAATTCTGAATTAACTGAAAAAACGTTAGCAACCTTGTCCATTGGTCAGCGGACTCGAGTTTTTCTTGCGGCAGCAGCAATTCAAAACTCAGAAATATTGTTACTTGATGAGCCCACTGCGGGATTGGACAGTGAGGGCATTTCTGTTTTAGCTGAGTTTCTTGTTGCTCATACAGCCCAAGGACATTCGGCAATAATCGCTACTCATGAAAACAATTTACGGAACATAGCTAGGAAAGAGTTTGTAATCTCTGACGGAAAGTTAAGCGTTAAATCAATAGGTTAGATTTTTCGCCCGAGGACGAATTAGCTCTTGCACAATCGCGATACCAACCAAGACGATTAACGCCCCAACTGGTTCATACCAGTGAAGTTCTTCATTCAGCAAGATAACGCCAGCCAATGTTGAAACGACCGGAATCGAATAAGTAACTGTAGACATCGCGATAGCTCCGGCACGTTTAACAATGACGAATCCAATTACTAAAGCAACACCGGTACCAAGTACCCCAAGTGCCGTGATAGCCAACATCCCAGTGATCGGCCAAGACGTAATCTCATGTGGTGATGCGATTGCAAAAACTGCACAGATTGTTGCACCAATAGTTAGTTGCGTTGCCACTGCACTAATTGGATCAAGATTGAGTGGAGTCACATGCTTACGTGTCCAAATTGCTGAAAAGGCATAACCAATTGTGCAGAGTGCACAGGCTATGTACGGCAGCCAATTGGATTGAAAGTTAACATCCCAAACTCCAAGCAGAGCTAGCAAACCTAAGAATCCGAGCAACAGCCCACCAACGCGAAATGGATTTAGCTTTTCTTCTGGCAACATAAGTACTGCCAATATTGCGGTCCATAGTGGCATTGTTGAATTCAGAAGCCCAGCCGCAATTGAAGAAATGTGGTGAATTGCCCAAGCGAATATCGTGAAGGGAATCACTTGAGCCATCACAGTAATAAGGGCTAGATGTTTTATGGCCGGACCTTTGTATATGAAAGACCTTCGGGTGCCAATGACGATGGCAATCAAGGAAAGTGCGCCAAATGCCATGCGGGCAAAAGTTTGTTCGTATTGATCTAGGAAACTACTGGCAACCTTGATAAAGAAAAATGAAAATCCCCAAATTGTTGTAAGTGTTAGCCAAAGCGCAAGCCAACTTTTGGCGGGAGATGCAGAGGAAGTCACTTCCTAACCTTGGCACAGGCTGTACTACCACTTGTCATGACACCCCGAGGCGGGGGGTGACGGTAATTTGAGCAAGTAAAGGTTTAGCATTGGGGATGTGAATGAAGCCCGCGCCCTCTCTGCTGACAACTCTGGAGTACTTCCAGAGCGCGATCAGCAGATCTTAGAATTTGAACGCCAATGGTGGAAATTCGCAGGCGCAAAAGAACAAGCAATTCGTGAGCAATTCGACATGTCTGCAACCCGTTACTACCAAGTGCTCAACTCCTTAATTGACCAGCCAGAGGCACTTGCCTTTGACCCAATGTTGGTCAAGCGCCTTCAGCGTATGCGCGCAGCGCGCCAAAGAGCACGTTCAGCTCGCCGCTTGGGCATCGAACTTAAGAAATAAGAAGTTGCCATGTCTGGCGGCCAAAGTTTTCACAAAAAGGTAACAATTCCTGCGTTAGTGATTTTGACTACCGTCAGTGCGCTCTTCCTAGTTGGTTACAAACTTTGGAAGCAAGATCCAAACCTAGTTGCAGATCAACCATCGTTTTCGGCATCACCTGTGGAATCAGTTCCTATTGAGCCAACACCAGATCCAAATGAGTCGGTTGATCCAAACCTAGACCTCTCTGGTCGTTTGCCAGTAATTGTGCTTAATGGAACCGAGACAGCAGGACTTGCAAAGTTGATGAGTGATGACTTACATGATGCTGACTGGGTCATAGAAGAAACCGGAAACTGGACGGGCGATCCGTTACTTGAAACCACAATTTTTTATCCAGCAGATGGATTTAGTTCTGCCGAAGAATTAGCCAATCAGACGGGTGGCACCCCAGTTGAGGCAACACCAGATCTAAGCCAGACTGCCTTGACTTTGGTCATCATTAAATAGCTATTTGTTCAATAGTTAGTGGGTGAGTATCACAGTTTGATACTCGAAATTGCTTTTTCCCAACCTCCTGATACAGTTTTTCCACGGATGCAGTAACTGCATCTAAAAACTGAATACACCTCATCCAGAGGGGCAGAGGGAACGGCCCGTTGAAGCCCCGGCAACCACCGCAGAACCGTTAAGGCCTTGCGACACGGTGCCAATTCCGACTAAAAACAGTTCGCTGTTTTTAGTACAGATGACGAAAGGCTTCCAGCTCAATGTCTGTAACACTCGAAAGAATCGATACTGCGCCGTTTGGTGCAGCAACCCATCTTGTCTGTCGTGCTTGTGGTGCTCATGCAAAACTTGGCGCGGATTATTCCTGTTGGGAATGCTTTGGCCCACTTGAAGTTGCATATGATTTTGGAACAGTAACGAGAGAACAGATCCAATCGGGTCCGTTCTCGCTTTGGCGTTATGCACCGCTGTTGCCGGTTCCTGCAAATATCGCCGAGTCGCGAAACCTTGCCCCTGGCATGACTCGCTTGCATCGCGCCGACAACTTGGCAAAGGCACTAGGTATCACTGGAACGCTTTGGGTTAAAGATGACAGTGGTAACCCAACACATTCATTCAAAGATCGTGTTGTTGCAGTCGCACAAAGTGCCGGCATCCAACTTGGCTTTAGTACTTTGGCCTGCGCTTCAACTGGAAACCTTGCGCATGCGGTAGCGGCCGCTGCGGCTCGCGCCGGACAGAAATCTGTGGTGTTAGTCCCTTCGAATTTGGAGCAACATAAGATCCAGGCAACCGCTGCGTACAACGGCCACGTAATCGGAATCGAAGGAAACTACGACGACGTTAACCGACTTTGTGGCGAACTAATCGGCGAAGAAGTTTCAGCAGACTGGGGCTTTGTAAATGTAAACCTTCGTCCTTATTACGCCGAAGGATCCAAAACTGTTGGTTATGAAATCGCCGAACAGCTTGGCTGGAGACTTCCGGACCAAGTTGTGATCCCAGTTGCATCGGGTGCATTGCTTACCAAAGTCGACAAAGGCTGGCGCGAGTTTGTTCAACTAGGTCTAGTTGAAAATCGGCCATGGCGAGTGTTTGGCGCACAAGCAACCGGATGCAATCCGGTTTCAACTGCATGGTCACAGGGCACAGACGTGGTTCGCCCAGTAAAGCCAGACACAATTGCAAAGTCATTAGCAATCGGAAATCCTGCCGATGGCCCTTATGCCCTTGATGCAGTTCGCCGAACTAATGGCGCGGTAGGCGACGTCACTGATGCGGAAGTAATCGAAGGCATCCGCCTGCTTGCCGAATGTGAAGGTATCTTTGGCGAGACTTCTGGTGGAGTAACGGTTGCGGTAACTCGCAAACTGCTTGCAGAAGGCCTACTTGATCCAACGGCTGAAACCGTAATTGTTAATACTGGTGAAGGCCTTAAAACACTTGATGCTGTAGCAACTGGAAATGGTTTCTCAGCAACAATCTCTCCAAATGTCGAATCCGTTGCAAAAGTTATCGAAGGTGCCTGATGAGCGTTACTGTCCGAATCCCAACAATCCTTCGGGCCTATGTGTCCGACCAATCAACAGTTGAAGTTGAGCCAAACCCAGAAACCTTGCAAGGCGTGCTAGATGCCTTAGAAGCCATGGCGCCTGGAATTTTGCAGCGGGTAGTCTCTGATTCTGGCGAATTGCGACGCTTCGTAAATGTCTACATAAACGATGATGACGTACGCTTCCTGGATGGACTTGATTCCCCAACTGCAAGTGGCGTAACAGTATCTATAGTTCCAGCCGTTGCAGGCGGATAAAGCCCATCTAATTGCTATTAAAGCCGGGTAAAAACTGAGAGTTCGTGGCGTTTTTTGCAAATGTGGCGAATACCTTGTGCTTATGTGCCGTAGAGTTAATTTTGGTCGAAGGCAAGCATTTCGTTAGAGAGCAAGACTCGAAGACAAAGATTCGCGAGCACGATGCGAACTCTCACCTTGGTGGGCAGGGAGCAAGACCCGAAGCGGCAAACGTCGCTTCGACCCATTAA
>CANKTT010000002.1 GCA_947486505.1 Actinomycetota bacterium
CGTGCAGATTACGGACCGACCAACTGATATACCGACCAGCCCCGGGGTTTATCGCTGGCGGGATGAGCAGGATCGTGTGATCTACGTCGGAAAGGCAAAGAATCTAAAGAGCCGAATCAATTCCTATTTTGGAAACGATTTACATCCGAGAACTCAAAACATGGTTTCTACAGCTCGGAGTTTGGATTGGGTAACGGTGCGAACTGAAACCGAGGCATTGCAACTTGAATACGCTTGGATTAAGGAATTTGATCCAATCTTCAACGTTAGATATCGCGACGATAAAAGCTATCCGTACCTTGCCCTATCGACTCAAGAGGATTTCCCAAGAGCGTTTGTTTATCGAGGAGATAAGCGCAAGGGGGTTACCTACTTTGGTCCATATGTACAAGCCTGGGCAATTCGGGATTCATTAGACCACTTACTAAGAGTTTTCCCAGTTCGCAGCTGCACCGCTGGAGTGTTTAGAAATGCTAAGGCATCTGGTCGGCCATGTTTACTGGCACACATCGATCGCTGTAGCGCTCCTTGCGTTGGCAAGATAGATGAATCCGGTCATCGCGACTTAGTTAAGCAATTTATGTCATTCATGTCGGGTAACTCAAAAGAAATTATGACTGACATCGCTCGACGCATGAATGAAGCATCGGTATCCCAAGATTACGAGCAGGCGAGCGTACTTCGTGATGATTTGGCAGCACTTGAGAGAGTGCTAGAGAAAAGTGTTGTGGTTTTACCCGATGACACATTCGCTGACATCGTTGGTTTGTCTCATGATGATTTGCAGTCTGCGGTTCAAGTTTTCTCAGTTCGAAGTGGGCGAATTGTCGGGCAACGCGGATTCATAATGGAGAACTCAGTTGATGCAACCAGTGAATCCTTGATGACGGATGCATTGATGCACATCTATTCCGGCACTACTAAGGATGAAATACCTACCGAAGTGTTAGTGAGTCACGAGCCAGAGAGTGCGAGCAGTTTGGCCGAACTACTAGGAACTATCAGACAGGCACAGATCAGTGTCAGAGTTCCATCCCGTGGCGATAAGAAAATGTTGATGGATACTGTTCTGATTAATGCAGGACAAGCACTTGGGCTGCATAAAACGAAACGATCAACAGACTTAGTGACGCGAAGTAAGGCCTTGGCGGAGATTCAAGAAGCTCTTGGTTTACCTGATGCGCCATTGCGAATTGAATGTATCGACGTTTCCCATATTTCTGGAACCAACGTTGTTGCATCTTTGGTGGTGTTTGAAGACGGAATTCCTAAGAAGAAGGATTACCGACAGTTCATTATCGAAGATCCCCGAGATGACACCGCATCGATTGCCCAAGTGGTCTCTCGCCGATTTAAGGATCACGATGAAAAGCGTCCGTATCGACCAAACCTTTTGGTGATAGACGGTGGCTTGCCTCAGGTGAACGCTGCAGCCAAAGCACTTGAAGCGGCCGGCGTAGGAAACATGCATGTCGTAGGGCTGGCAAAACGTATGGAAGAAATCTGGTCTCCAGGGGCTTCGTTTCCTGTCATCCTGCCAAGAAATAGTGAAGCGCTATTCATGTTGCAACGGGTTCGCGATGAAGCTCATAGATTTGCCATCACACTGCACCGAAATCGTAGGTCAAAAGGAATGGTTGATAGCGTGCTGGATGATGTTCCTGGCCTAGGTCCGGTAAAGAAGAAAGCAGTATTGGCTCACTTTGGTTCCCTCAAAAAAGTGGCAGCTGCGTCGGAAATTGAAATATCAGAGGTTCCAGGTATTGGTCCGGTTCAAGCAGCACAAATCTGGAAGTTTCTGAATAACGAAGATTCGGGAGAAGTTGTCGTTAATACTGCTACAGGCGAGATAATTGAATCGTGAGTGATTCCCAAATTGACGTAATCCTGGTTACCGGGATGTCTGGTGCTGGACGATCAACGGCTACCAGGGCGCTTGAAGATATTGGTTGGTTTGTGGTTGATAACTTGCCGCCAATGCTAATGACCAATGTTGTGGACTACGTGGCGCAGCGAACTGGCTCTCGAAAAGTGGCGGTAGTCGCGGATGTTCGCGGTGGACAGCTATTCGAAGAACTCCGTGAGTCATTAGCCGCAATTAAGACAGCCGGTCACGACTTGCGCGTGCTCTTCTTAGAGGCAGGTGATGAAGCGCTGGTGCGAAGGTATGAATCATCTCGCCGACCTCATCCACTGCAACGCGATGACAGCCTGTTAGGGGCGGTGCAACGAGAACGTCGTTTGCTAAGTGATCTTCGAGCAGACGCGGACCTGGTAGTCGATACCAGCAACTTAAACGTCCATGAATTGCGCAGGTCAATTGAGTCCTCTTTCGGCGATGATGAACATGTGGCATTGCGAGCGACCGTAATGTCATTTGGATTCAAGTATGGAATTCCAGTTGATGCAGATTTAGTAGCAGATCTACGCTTCCTACCGAATCCTTACTGGGATCCAAAGCTAAAGGAACTAACCGGACTGGATGCCGCAGTGAACGATTACGTAGTCGCATCGGACCAAGCTCAGGAGTTTCTGACGAAGTATGCCGAACTTATTGGCTTGGTAGAAGACGGTTATCTTCGTGAAGGCAAAAGGTTTGTGACCATCGCAATGGGATGCACTGGTGGAAAACATAGAAGTGTTGCAATGGCCGAGAATCTATCTGCCAGATTGGTTAAAGCTGGAGTCGAAGTTCGAGTAGTCCACCGCGACCTGGGACGTGAATAGTTGTCTGCCGCACCAGTTCGGTCGGTAGATGTAGTTGCGCTTGGCGGAGGCCATGGACTAGCTGCCAGCTTGCAGGCACTTCGCAGAGTTACACCACATCTAACGGCTGTTGTGGGCGTTAGCGATGATGGTGGCAGCAGCGGCAGGTTGCGAGAAGAGTTTGGAATTGTTCCACCTGGAGACTTACGTATGGCTTTGGCGGCACTCTGCGGTGATGACACTTGGGGATCGACCTGGGCGAGAGTTTTGCAGCACAGATTTTCTTCAAAAGGTGAATTAGACGGACACTCACTTGGAAATCTCCTGATTACTGCACTCTGGGAAGAAACTGACAATTTGGTTGACGGCCTTGATTGGGTGGCACGCCTACTTGATGCCAAAGGCAAGGTTTTACCGCTATGCATAGAACCACTTGAAATCTATGCAGATGTTCTAACTGCCAGTGGTGAGTCACAACAAGTGCGTGGCCAGGTTCAAGTTGCCACGACACCTCATGAAATTCAATCGATTGGACTTGAACCAAAGAATCCCGTGGTGTGTGACCAAGCCGTTGCAGCGGTGCGTAACGCAGATTTTGTCGTGCTCGGTCCAGGTTCTTGGTACACCAGCGTTCTAACACACTTTCAAGTGCCACAAATGGCTCAGGCGCTTCATGAAACAACAGCTACTCGGGTACTTGTTATCAACTTAAAACCACAATCGGGGGAGACTGAGGGTTACTCGGCTGCTAATTATTTGCAGGTGTTATCAAGGAGCTACCCGGATTTCAGAGTTGACATAGTTCTTGCTGATATTGATCACTTGGGACCGGATAGACAGGAAGTTGAGTTGCAACTCCAAGCTCAGGCTGCTGAATCTGGTGCTCGTTTAGTTTTGGCGCCATTAGCAAAGCCAGAAGGCCCATCTGATCGCCACGATCCAACACTCTTAGCCTCGGCGTTCGGTTCAATTTTTGCTCATGGCAGGATAAAGCCATGGCAATGACCGCAGCAGTTAAAGACGAACTAAGTCGTCTTCCCGTAACCAAAAAATGCTGCCGCAAGGCTGAGGTGTCAGCCTTACTTCGATTTGCAGGTGGCCTACACATAGTCAGCGGCAAGATTGTCGTAGAAGCAGAGATTGATACCGGTCAGGCTGCCCGTAGATTACGTCGAGATCTTTCTGAGATTTTTGGTCATGAGAGCGAAGTTTCAGTTTTGTCGGGCGCTGGTATCCGTAAGGGAAGTCGCTATCTGGTTCGAGTGGCTACCGAGGGCGAGCATCTTGCTAAGCAGGTTGGCCTAGTAGATGGTGGCGGTCGTCCAATTCGTGGGTTGCCTCCGCACATAGTTTCAGCAAGTCTTTGCGACGCTGAAGCTGCATGGCGTGGTGCCTTCTTAGCACACGGGTCGCTGACGGAACCAGGCAGATCTTCATCATTAGAAATCACTTGCCCAGGTCCGGAAGCTGCGCTGGCATTAGTAGGTAGCGCACGCCGATTAGGCATCGCAGCCAAAGCACGTGAAGTTCGCGGCGTAGATCGCGTAGTTATTCGAGATGGCGATGCAATTGGAGCGCTTCTAACACGAATTGGCGCACACGAATCTGTTTTGGCCTGGGAAGAGCGACGAATGCGTCGAGAAGTACGTGCTACCGCGAATCGGCTAGCAAATTTTGATGATGCCAACCTGCGTCGGTCTGCCAGGGCCGCGGTTGCAGCTGGCGCGCGGGCAGCCCGAGCGATTGAGATTTTGGGAGATGAGATTCCCGCACACTTACTTGAAGCGGGACAACTTCGAGTAACTCACCAACAGGCGAGTTTGGAAGAGTTGGGCGCGCTCGCAGACCCGCCTATGACCAAGGACGCCATAGCGGGCAGAATTCGTCGCCTATTAGCTATGGCTGACAAACGAGCCTCTGACTTGGGCATCCCTAACACTGAAGCCGGCCTAACGGCTGATATGCTCGACCAATAACAAACGCCGCACGTAAACGTGTGGTTTGGCCTGGTTATAGGAGCAAATCAAATGACGGTTCGCGTTGGAATTAACGGATTTGGCCGAATAGGTCGCAACTACTTTCGCGCGATAGCGGCCACTGGCGCAGACATCGAAATCGTTGGAATCAATGATCTAACTGATAACAAGACACTCGCACACCTACTTAAGTACGACTCAATCCTTGGCCGCCTAGGCAAAGAAGTCTCATTCACTGACAACTCAATCGTTGTCGATGGAAAGTCAATTACGGTTACCTCCGAGCGGGACCCTGGTGCTTTGCCGTGGGGAGACCTAGGTGCAGACATCGTCATTGAATCGACTGGACATTTCACTGACGCGACCAAAGCTGCTGCACATATTTCTGCTGGTGCCAAGAAAGTAATCATTTCGGCGCCGGCCAGCAATGAAGACGTAACCATAGTGATGGGCGTAAACCATGAAACTTACGATCCGGCCAACCATCACGTAATTTCTAATGCTTCTTGCACTACTAACTGTTTGGCCCCAATGGCAAAAGCTATTCACGATGCCTTCGGTATTGATCATGGTCTGATGACAACTATTCACGCTTACACAAATGACCAGGTTATCCTCGATTTCCCTCACCCAGATCTTCGCCGTTCCCGCGCTGCTGCGACCAACTTGATACCAACAACAACAGGAGCAGCAAAAGCTATTGGATTAGTAATGCCAGAACTTAAGGGCAAGTTGGATGGTTACGCGATGCGAGTTCCGGTTCCAACTGGTTCGGCAACTGATTTAACTGCAGTCCTAAAGAAGTCGGTAACCAAGGAAGAAGTCAATGCGGTGGTCAAGGCTGCGGCTGAAGGTGCACTAAAGGGTTACTTAAGTTACACCGAGGATCCGATCGTTTCCTCTGACATCGTGACTGATCCTTCGTCTTGTATATTTGATGCCTCATTAACAAATGCGATGGGCAGCACAATCAAGGTTGTTGGTTGGTATGACAATGAGTGGGGATACTCAAACCGCTTAGTGGATATCACAAAGTTTGTCGGATCAAAACTCTAAATTCATGATTCGTGGCATAGACGACCTAGAGGTTTCAGGAAAAGTAGTTTTCGTAAGGTGCGACCTTAATGTACCGATCGAAGACGGTCAGATTACTGACGATGGTCGGATCCTTGCCAGTCTTCCAACGCTTAAGAATCTTGCGGACCGAGGCGCTCGGGTCGTTATCCTTGCGCATCTTGGTCGGCCAAAGGGTAAACCAGATGACAAGTACTCATTAGCCCCAGCTGCTGTTCGACTAGGTGAACTTCTGGGTGCGCAGGTGCGACTCGCCACTGATGTGTGTGGGAATAGCACTGCGGAGACTATTTCAGCATTAGCCGATGGGCAGATCGCAATGTTGGAGAATGTTCGTTTTGATGAGCGCGAAACTGGTGAAGCAAGTGCGCGACAAGAACTGGCCAAGATCTGGGCTGGGCTGGGTGACCTATTTGTTAGTGATGGCTTTGGGGTTGTTCATCGCAAACAGGCATCTGTGACAGATTTGGCAGAACTGTTGCCACATGCTGCTGGACTGTTAGTAAAAGCAGAAGCAGATGTATTTGCCAAAGTATTGAGGTCTCCAGAACGTCCTTATTCTGTCGTCTTAGGTGGATCTAAAGTCAGCGACAAGCTCAAAGTGATCGATAATCTGATCTCTAATGTAGATCGCCTTCTTATTGGCGGCGGGATGTGTTTTACATTCCTAGCGGCAAATGGCTATTCAGTAGGATCCTCGCTTCTTGAAACTGATCAAATTGACAATGTGAAGGACATCTTAAGTCGGGCTAAGCAATTGAATGTGGAGATTGTTTTGCCAACTGACATAGTGGTTGCCGATGCATTTTCGGCAGATGCCACCACTCAAGTAGTTCCTGTGAGTGACATTCCTGACGGCTGGATGGGTCTCGACATTGGACCTGGAACGATTCAATTATTCGAAGAGAAATTAGTTGATGCCAAGACCATCATCTGGAATGGACCAATGGGCGTTTTCGAAATGTCAGCATTCGCTGCTGGGACTAAAGCAGTTGCAGACGCAATGACTAAGAATTCTGGAATGACAGTTGTCGGTGGCGGTGACTCCGCAGCTGCTGTTCGATTATTGGGCGTCGATGAATCTGCCTTCACACACATTTCTACCGGTGGTGGCGCAAGTTTGGAATTTCTAGAAGGCAAAGAATTGCCTGGATTATCAGTCCTGGAGGACAACTAAATGGCACGTATCCCGTTAATGGCCGGCAACTGGAAAATGAATCTAAATCACATTGAGGCAATCGCATTAGTACAAAAGTTGGCATACACATTCAATGCTGATGATTTTGCAGCATTGGACGTGGTGGTAATACCTCCATTTACCGACATCCGATCGGTTCAGACTTTAGTTGATGGCGACAAGTTGGCGCTGAAGTATGGAGCGCAGGACATCGCTAAGGCTGACAAGGGAGCATTTACCGGAGAGATCTCAGGACCCATGCTTGCCAAACTTGGTTGCACCTTTGTGATTGTCGGCCACTCTGAGCGACGGGAATACCATGGCGAAGATAATCAGGCGGTAAACCTAAAGACACAAGCTGCTCTGCGCAACAGCTTGACTCCGATAGTTTGTGTGGGTGAAGGATTAGAAGTTCGTAAGGCTGGAAATCATGTGGCATTCACAATTGAACAACTCGACGCGGCACTGCAGGGGATAGCCTCAAGCGATGTGGCCAATCTAGTCATTGCATATGAGCCAGTTTGGGCGATTGGAACTGGGGAAGTGGCCACACCGGCCGATGCTCAGGAAGTTTGTAACGCGATTCGAGCCCGAATTCGCGAAGTTCATGGCTCTGCTGCTGATCAGACTCGAATTCTTTACGGTGGGTCAATGAAGGCCGAAAATGTGGCTGCCTTGATGCTGGAGGCCGATATTGACGGAGGTTTAGTGGGTGGAGCATCGATTGACCCAGACGAGTTCGTTTCGGTTTGTCGCTATCGAATGCACGCGTAGAATAATTCCTAGAGATTAATTTTCCTAGATTTAGCAGGTGACCAATGATCGCAGCGTTTCAAATTCTTTTGGCTATTTCTAGCCTTTTGTTGATCGCCCTTGTTTTGCTACACAAAGGTAAAGGTGGCGGACTTTCTGACCTATTTGGTGGTGGTATGAGTTCATCACTTGGCGGTTCATCAGTTGCGGAGCGTAACCTTGATCGAATTACGATTGCAATAGCTTTGGTCTGGTCTGCAGCAATTGTGGGTCTTGGCTTGTTACTAAAAACCGCGTAAGCATTCAGGAGTAAATCATGGCAAGTGGTAGTGCAATTAGAGGAAGTCGCGTTGGAGCCGGACCAATGGGTGAAGCTGAACGTGGCGACGCTGCACCTCGCATCTACCTCCCGTTCTACTGCGCTTCGGGACATGAAACAACCCCAAGTTTTGCGCACGATGCAGAACTTCCAGAAGAGTGGGATTGCCCGAAGTGCGGCATGCCAGCGGGTACTGACAAGGACAACCCACCAGTTTTAGCTAAAACCGAGCCTTACAAAACCCACCTGGCTTACGTGAAAGAACGTCGCAACGACAAAGATGGCAAGGGAATTCTTGACGAAGCTCTAGCTAAGCTACGTGGAAAGTAATTAGTTAAGGATTTCTTGTGCCGCTGCAACGACAGCATCGGCAGTAATTCCAAACTCAGCATATAGTTTCTCTGCTCCGGCTGATGCACCGAAATGCTCCAAGCTGATGCAGCGTCCCGCAGAGCTGACATACTTCCACCAGCCTTGCGCGATGCCGGCTTCAATCGATACACGGGCAGCGACTGAGTGTGGCAAAACGGATTCTCGATATTCCGCATCTTGCGCATCGAACCATTCCAAACATGGCGCAGATACCACTCGAGTTGAAACGCCACTTGATTCCAAAGTCTGCTGAGCTGAAAGTGCGATTGAAACCTCAGAACCAGTGGCGATCAGGATAACCTCGGGAGCCTTCGAACTCTCTGAGATTACGTAAGCACCGCGACGAACCATTTCGTGATCCGTCGTTGCAGGTGAATCAATCACAGGTAAATTCTGACGCGACAAACATAAGCCTGATGGCTTGTTAGATTCCAGAACGATGCGCCAGGCCGTAGCAGTTTCATTTGCATCTGCTGGACGGATTACATTGAGGTTCGGAATCGCCCGAAGCGCCCATAAGTGCTCCACTGGTTGGTGAGTAGGTCCATCTTCACCCAATCCGATTGAATCGTGAGTCCAGACGTATGTTGCGGGCAAATCCATTAAGGCTGAGAGACGAACCGCACCACGCATAAAGTCGCTGAACACCAGGAAGGTGCCAGCAAATGGTCGGGTTAAACCACCCAGTGCCATGCCATTCATCGCACACGCCATGGCAAACTCTCGGATGCCATAGTGGATGATTCGACCACCTTCAGCAGCACCCGCCATCTGGCTTGATCCTGGTAGGAAAGACCCACCATGTTCAATCGTCGTTAAATTACTTTCACCTAAGTCAGCGGATCCGCCCCAAAGTTCTGGCAAAACTTTAGCCATTGCATTAATCGTGTCGCCCGATGCCTTACGGGTCGCAACAGATGTGCCTGGCTCAAACTTCGGCAATACTTCGTGCCAGTTTGCTGGCAACTTTCGAGCCTGTAGTCGTTCAAACAACTTTGCTGATTCGGAGTCCTTGCTTGCCCAGTTTGAAAATTCTTCCGACCATTGCGCGTGAATCTCGCTACCTCGAGTTGAAACTTTTCTAGTGTGAGCCAGGAGTTGCTCAGAAATTTCAAAAGATTCAGTTGGATCAAGCCCAAGTATTTCCTTAGTGGCCGCAACTTCAGAGTCACCTAAAGCAGATCCATGTATCTTGCCGGTATTTTTCAAGTTTGGTGCTGGCCAACCAATTACATTTCGCACTCGGATCAAAGTTGGCTTAGCAGTCTGTGAAACTGCGTTAGCAATCGCGAGATCCAATGAAGGTACATCGATCTCACCACTTGGCAACATCTCTACATGACTGACATTCCAGCCATATGATTCGTATCGGGCGAGCACATCTTCCGTGAAGGAAACGCCAGTGTCACCTTCGATACTGATGTGATTATCGTCATAGAGAACAACCAGATCGCTGAGGTTCTGATGTCCGGCCAATGAAGATGCTTCAGAGGTAACACCTTCTTGTAGGCATCCGTCACCCGCGATAACCCATATTTTGTGATCGAAAATACTCACACCTTTAGCTGATGCTGGATCAAGTAAGTTGCGCACGTAGCGAGCATCCATTGCCATACCTACTGCAGTTGCCAACCCCGTACCAAGTGGTCCAGTGGTAGCTTCCACACCAGCAGTGTGTCCAAACTCAGGATGTCCAGGGGTTTTACTATCCCAAGTCCTAAAGGACTTTAGGTCATCGAGCTCTAGCCCGTAGCCACTTAGAAAAAGTTGAATGTAGAGCGTGATACTGCTGTGGCCATTGGACAGCACAAAGCGGTCGCGACCTTGCCAAGTCGGATCTGATGGATCATGACGCATCCATTTTTGAAATAACAAATAGGCCATAGGTGCCAAACTCATTGCAGTTCCCGGATGCCCATTGCCAACTTTTTGAACGCTGTCCATTGCAAGTGCGCGGGCGGCGGTAACGGCCTGATCGTCTAAGTCTGTCCAAGTAAATTTGCTCACGAACCTAGGTTATCTATTGGCCGTTCGCCACCTGCGATAGGCAGAGGTAGGCTCATTATGTGTCATCGCAACTCAACGATTTGAATCATGCCGAGTCGGAGGTTGCTAGTTGGATAACACCTACGTGGCGGGCTTACTTAGCGCTTACTAAGCCAAGAATTATTGAGTTACTCCTGGTAACCACCATTCCAACGATGTTTTTGGCTGCTGGTGGGTTTCCCGAATGGCAGCTTGTTTGCTGGACACTTTTAGGTGGATCTTTAGCGGCTGGCGGGGCCAATGTCTTGAATTGCTATCTAGATCGTGACATTGACGCCATGATGCATAGGACTGCGAATCGGCCATCAGCCACAGGGCAAATCTCTGGCTTGCGAACCATCACTTTTGGTCTCGTGCTATCAGCGCTCTCGGTCCTGGTCTTAGGCGTCGCTGTCAATTTGTTATCAGCGGCGCTTGCAGCATTTGCTATTGCGTTTTATGTAATTGGTTACACCATGTTGCTTAAGCGCAGAACTTCGCAAAACATTGTTTGGGGTGGTGCGGCGGGTTGCATGCCCGTGCTTATTGGATGGAGCGCAGTAACCGGATCTCTCTCATGGACTCCAGTAGTTTTGTTTTTGATTGTGTTTTTCTGGACACCACCGCATTACTGGCCACTGTCGCTTAGATACAAAGATGACTACGCAGCTGCCGGCGTGCCAATGCTTCCAGTTACAGACACACCACAAGAAGTTGCAAAACAAATCATCATCTATTCCTGGGTTATGGTCGCGACAACCTTGGCACTCATTCCTGTTGCGGACATGAATTGGCTGTATTCCGTTGTGGCGATTGCAAGTGGTGCGTTATTCATTTACGAGGCTTATGCCTTGCGAACTCGAGTCCGAAATGAGTTAGCTGACTTAAATCCGATGCGGCTATTTCATTGGTCGATTTCATACTTATCGCTGGTTTTTCTGGCGATCGGCATCGATCCGTTCTTGTGAATTAGCCTCTAACGTTTCGACTTAGGTAGAACCGCACGGTATAGATCCAAAGCACGCAAGCTCCAAGAACGTGAATTGCAACTAGCCCCCAAGGAAGTCCGTTAAAGAATTGTGTGTATCCGACAATTCCTTGCGCGAAACAGATCCCAAGAACTATCCATGCCTGCTTAGTCACGGCTTTAGGTGCGGTTGTGGAATGTAGCGCTACCAATAGGCCAGAAGTAAGTCCAAGGAATAGCCACACTAACGCGGCATGCGCTGTTGTTATCTCGCGGAATTCAAAGCCAAGTCGAACTATGTCGTTTGTGTCACCAGCATGTGGTCCCGAACCGGTAACTAGAGTTCCAAGCACAATGACAACTAATGCCAACCAAAGCTGAATCTGCATTCCGATTGCGATTGGTTTAGCGACTTGCAAAGCAACTGGAGTGTCATTTGGTTCCTGTGCTCTGACTAATAGAACCGTCGCAACCGAGATCAAACCAATTGAAACTATGAAGTGGGCCGCCACGATCAATGGATGCAATCCGGTCAGCACAGTGATGCCACCGAGGATAGCTTGTAGAAAAATTCCCAAGAGAATGGCAAGAGCCAGAATCGTCAACGAACGGCGCTTGTTATGGCCAGCTTGCTTACGTTCTTGATTATGTTTAAAAACTGCAAAGAGGGAGGCGATTGCCACGATCAGTAAAACGAAGGTAAGTAGCCGATTTCCGAATTCGATGTATTTATGAAATGCCTCAGTTTGCTCCGAAGTCGGGGCAATTGATCCTGCAACACATTCGGGCCAGGTTGGGCACCCCAAACCCGAGGCAGTTAGTCGGACCGTGGCGCCAGTTAGAACAATCCCCGTTTGGGCCACCAAGTTGGCAATTAAGGTGCGATGTTGCCATTTACGCAGTTTTGGGGGAGTCATTGTCTCAGCCTAAAGGCCTTATCTATCCTGCGCTTATTGGGTACTTGGCCACGCGGGACCCTAAGTGTGCGAAAGTCCGCGATATACGCAACAATGAAGTTGTGAAATTCGAAAGTTCAGCGGCCGCAACCGTAGCGCGCACCCTGTTGCAGGCTGGCCCCTCCACCGCAACGGATGTGGCACAGACGCTGGGACTTACTGGCGCAGCCGTGCGAAAGCAACTAGATCTTCTTCTTGAGACTGGACTAGTCGAGTCCAGCGAGCGCGCACCGTATGGACCAGCAGCACTTGATTCAAAGCGAGGTCGAGGTAGGCCATCGCGCGTGTTTATGCTTACCGCAACTGGTCGTGCCAGGTTTGGCGCCCACCAAGAGAGTTTGGGATTAAGCGCTGTTAAGTATTTAAACGCAACCGCAGGATCGGGCGCGGTTACTGAGTTCGCCAGTTCCATTGCGAAAGATTTTGTGAATCGACATAAAGAGATTTCCAAACTCTCCACGATCGAAGAACGCGCGGTCGCACTAATTGATGCCCTTAACCAAGATGGTTTCGCGGCGTCTGAAACGCCAGGACTGTACAGTTCGACACAAATTTGCCAGCACAACTGTCCAATGGGCGACGTCGCTGTCGAATTCCCAGCACTATGCGAAGAAGAAACCAAGGCATTCTCCGAGTTAACCGGAGTACACGTGACTCGATTGGCAACAATCGCTAAGGGTCACGCAGTTTGCACGACATTAGTTCCACACACTCGAAGGGAAAACGCATGACAACCCAACAGGAACATCTAGACGCACTCGGAAATTACGATTTCGGATGGCATGACAGTGATGACGCAGGTAGCAATGCCCGACGCGGCATCAACGAAGAAGTCGTGCGCAACATTTCGAGTTTAAAGAGTGAACCACAATGGATGCTTGACCTGCGCCTAAAGGGATTCAACCTTTTTGGTAAAAAGCCGATGCCCAACTGGGGAAGCGACTTGTCAGGTATTGATTTCGACAACATCAAATACTTTGTTCGTTCAACTGAGAAGCAAGCCAATAGCTGGGAAGATCTTCCGGACGACATCAAGAACACCTATGACCGTCTTGGTATTCCTGAAGCCGAAAAGCAGCGCTTAGTTGCTGGTGTTGCTGCGCAGTATGAATCTGAAGTTGTTTACCACAAGATCCGCGAAGACCTCGAAGAGCTAGGTGTAATTTTCGTGGATACTGACACAGGTCTGCGTGAGCACGAAGACCTGTTCCGTGAGTACTTCGGAACTGTAATTCCTGTTGGCGATAACAAGTTCGCCGCACTGAACACCTCAGTTTGGTCAGGTGGATCGTTTATCTATGTTCCAAAGGGCGTACATGTAGACATTCCGTTACAGGCTTATTTCCGAATCAATACTGAAAACATGGGTCAGTTCGAGCGAACCTTGATCATTGTTGATGAGGATGCGTATGTTCATTACGTAGAAGGTTGCACTGCACCAACCTACTCAAGTGACTCACTGCACTCAGCTGTTGTGGAAATCATCGTGAAAAAGGGTGGACGTTGCCGATACACCACAATTCAGAACTGGTCTAACAATGTTTACAACCTGGTAACCAAGCGCGCAGTCGCGCACGAAGGTGCAACCATGGAATGGGTCGATGGAAATATCGGCTCGAAGGTAACCATGAAGTACCCAGCGATCTGGCTACAAGGGCCACACGCTAAGGGCGAAACTCTTTCAGTTGCTTTTGCCGGTGAAGGTCAGCATCAAGACGCTGGCGCAAAGATGGTTCACGCTGCTCCATTTACATCTTCATCAATCATCAGTAAGTCTGTAGCTCGTGGTGGCGGACGTACGTCATATCGCGGTCTAGTTCAGGTACTCGATGGTTCTCACGGAAGTAAGAGCACGGTTCGCTGTGACGCGTTACTTGTTGACGACATCTCACGTTCAGATACCTATCCGTATGTTGATGTTCGCGAAGATGATGTATCACTTGGGCACGAAGCTTCAGTTTCTAAAGTCTCAGAAGATCAACTGTTCTACTTGATGTCTCGTGGACTTGATGAGGCAGAAGCTATGGCTATGATCGTGCGCGGCTTCATCGAGCCAATTGCGCGTGAACTACCAATGGAATACGCCCTAGAGCTGAACCGCCTAATCGAACTTCAAATGGAAGGTGCTGTCGGTTAGTCATGGCAGAAGTAAAAGAGCATGAAGTTGCCATCGTTCCGCCAAAGGATCACACACCAGTTATTCGATCTTTAGATCCGGCTGACTTTCCTACACCAACAAGTCGTGATGAAGAGTTTCGTTTCACTCCGATGTCGAGACTGCGTGAAATGCATCAAGGCAATGTGGCTGCAACTGGAAGCATGGCGATAGCTGTAAACAAAGTTGCTGGTTCAACATTTGAGATTGCAGGCAGTAAGTCAGGGGACAGAATTGGTTTCACTGACAAGATTGCAGCAGGCGCTTGGTCACAGATAGCCGCAGTTTCAACACTAACTATTGAGGCAAATCAGAATTTGTCGGAAACCGTTGTGGTATCGATAGTTGGTTCTGACTCCGTGGCCTTTGGACAACTCGACATCAATGTAGAGAAGTTTGCTAGCGCAGTTGTGATTGTTGATCACATAGGAGCGGCAACATACGCTGGAAACATCGACATCAAGGTAGCTGACGGTGGATCAGTAACGGTTGTTTCACTCCAGGATTGGGATGCAACTGCTGTACATCTGGCTCAGCACCGCATCACACTAGGTAGAGACGCATCCGCAAAGCATGTGTCAGTAACTCTCGGTGGCGAGATTGTTCGCATTCTGCCAAGTGTTCATTACACAGCTCCTGGTGGCCAAGCTGAACTATTTGGACTGTATTTTGCGGGCGTCGGACAGCACACCGAACATCGACTATTCGTTGATCACAGTGAGGCTAACTGCCGAAGCAATGTGGTCTACAAGGGTGCTTTGGATGGCGAAGACGCTCATACAGTTTGGGTTGGAGATGTTCTGATCCGCGCGAATGCAATTGGAACTGATACTTATGAAATCAACCGCAACCTGGTACTAAGTGGCGGCGGGCGAGCAGATTCAGTTCCGAACCTGGAAATTGAAACCGGAGAGATCGTCGGAGCAGGTCACGCAAGCACGACTGGTCGCTTTGATGACGAGCAGCTATTCTATTTGCAGTCTCGCGGAATCAATGAAGAGGAAGCGCGCAAGTTAGTTTTGCGAGGCTTCTTTGAAGATCTTCTTGGTCAAATCGGTGTTCCAGAAATCAATGACCGAGTTCGAGACAGCATCGAGGCACGTTTAGGTGGAAACATCTAATGACCACGATGTTCGAAACAGTGCGTAAGTCAGCACTGGAGGAATCTAAGCCGTTACGCGTGGTTGTAGATGGTGAAGATGTTTTGCTAGCAAAGATTGATGATGAGATATTTGCTGTTAGCGACATCTGTACGCACTCCGAGGTTTCGCTTAGCGAAGGGGACATTGAAGGCTGCGCAATCGAATGCTGGCTACATGGCTCATCCTTTGATTTGCGAACTGGCGAGCCTTCTGGTCCACCAGCAACCTCACCCCTTAAGACCTTTGCAATAAAGCTAGAAGAAGACCAGTCCGATCCAATGATTTTTGTTTCACTATCCGAAAGTGCGAGGAGTTAGTAATGTCAGTTCTAGAAATTAAAGGTTTAACCGTGCAGGTAACCACAGAAGATGGTCCAAAGGACATTCTGCGCGGTGTTGACTTAACCGTAAAGGCTGGTGAAATCCATGCACTTATGGGTCCAAACGGTTCTGGCAAGTCAACCCTTGCTTACGCAATTGCCGGCCACCCTAAGTACGCAATCACTGGCGGACAAGTAACGCTTGATGGTCAAGATGTACTTGAGATGAGCGTTGATGAGCGTGCTCGTGCTGGTCTATTCCTGGCCATGCAGTATCCAGTCGAAGTTCCAGGTGTTTCGATTTCTAACTTCCTTCGCACCTCGATCACAGCAATCCGAGGTGAAGCGCCAAATCTTCGTCATTGGATCAAGGAGCTAAAAGAATCAATGGCAGGTTTGCAGATTGATGCTCAGTTCGCTGAGCGCAATGTGAACGAAGGCTTCTCCGGCGGTGAGCGTAAGCGCACTGAAATTCTTCAGATGGAACTTATTAATCCAAAGATTGCAGTACTTGATGAAACAGACTCAGGCCTAGATGTGGACGCACTTCGAGTGGTTTCTGAAGGAATCAATCGAGTTTGCGCAAAGGGTGAAACCGGAGTTCTTCTTATCACTCACTTCACTCGTATCTTGAAGTATGTAAAGCCAGATTTCGTTCATGTTTTCTACGATGGTCGTATCGTTCGTGAAGGCGGCCCTGAACTTGCAGACGACATCGAAGCCAATGGCTACGCTCAGTTTGTGTCTGCATAATTTATGTCAAACCTAGACGTTGCCGCGATCAAAGCGGACTTTCCGATCTTCAAACGGACAGTCCGCAATGATCAGCGCTTGGTGTACTTGGATAGTGGAGCTACTTCACAGAAGCCATTCCAGGTACTCGATGCGGAACGCAACTTCTATGAAAACCACAATGCCGCAGTGCATCGAGGGGCGCACTTGTTGGCTGAAGAGGCTACCGATGCGTTCGAACACGCCAGATCCAACATCGCCGGTTTTATCGGAGCTCAGGCCGACGACTTGGTATTCACCAAGAACGCAACTGAGGCAATTAACTTAATCTCGTATTCGTTTTTGAATGCCACTTTAAAGTCATTGCGCGGTGCGGATTTGCCCAAGGGAGCAGAACGTTTTGTTCTGGCTGAGGGTGATGAAATTCTGGTCTCCGAGATGGAACACCACGCGAACTTAGTTCCATGGCAAGAGCTATGCGAGAAAACTGGAGCAGTTCTTCGCTGGATCGGCCTAACTGACGAAGGCCGGTTGGACTTAAGTGATGCCAGTTTGTTCAATAGCCGAACCAAGATAGTCGCCGTCACGCACCAATCAAACTTGCTAGGCACAGTGAACGATGTTCCAGCGATTGTCGAGCGGGCAAAATCAGTCGGTGCATTGGTGTTCTTGGATGCATGCCAGAGCGTGCCACACATGCCAGTTGACGTGGTCGCCCTCGATGTGGATTTCATTGCTTGGAGTGGTCACAAGATGCTAGGACCGCTTGGCATCGGCTGCTTGTGGGGTAAGTCAGAAGTACTTGCCGCGATGCCACCGTTTATTTCTGGTGGCTCAATGATTGAGTCAGTATCAATGGAACGCACAACCTTCGCTGCACCACCAAAGCGATTTGAAGCGGGCGTTCCGATGGCGGCACAGGCCGTCGGTATGTCCGCAGCCGTTGATTATTTAAATGCAATCGGCATGAAGAATGTTGCGGATCATGAACACATGCTTACCGAGGCAGCCTTGTCAGGCTTGTCCGGTATCCCAGGTGTAAGAATAATCGGACCCGAGAAAAGTGCAGACCGCGGTTCCGCAGTCTCATTCACGCTAGAGGGAATCCATCCACATGATGTTGGACAAGTACTCGATGAAAGTGGAATCGCCGTACGGGTTGGACAGCATTGCGCGAAACCAGCTTGTGTTCGATTTGGCGTCCAGGCAACTACTCGAGCAACCTTCTATATCTACAATGAATTGGACGATGTTGATGCACTAGTAGCTGGCATCCATTCAGCTAAGAAATTCTTCGGAGTTTAAGCATGAAACTTGAAAACATGTATCAAGAAATCATTCTTGACCATTACAAACACCCACATGGCAAGGGTCTTGCAGAACAGTTCGACGCTGAGGTTCATCACGTAAATCCAACATGTGGTGATGAGATTACGTTGCGCGTAAGCCGTAACGAGGACGGTGAGTTGCAAGTTTCTTACGACAGCATGGGCTGTTCAATTAGCCAGGCATCTGCGTCAATAATGTTTGACCAAATAAATAATCAGGATTTTGAGTTCGGCGAAGCGGCCGTGGAGCACTTGGTTGCCATGTTGCAAAGAACCGTAGAGGCAGATGAAGATGTCCTTGGAGACGGTATCGCATTGGCCGGAGTCGCGCAGTATCCCGCTCGGGTTAAGTGTGCTTTGCTGGCATGGATGGCATGGAAAGATGCTGCTATTCAAGCTGGAGTTGAAGGTACGTCGGAAGTAAAGAATTCTGCAGAATCAAACAAGGAGCAAAACTGATGACTGTTCTACAAGAAGATGATGTATTCGAGTTAATGAAAGACGTCGTTGACCCAGAGCTAGGTATCAATGTGGTCGATCTCGGTTTGGTCTATGCCGTCACTGTCGATGAAGGCAACATCGCAACCATCGACATGACCCTTACCTCAGCTGCTTGCCCACTTACAGATGTGATTGAAGATCAGACGCGTGCGGCACTGGATGGACACGTATCAGACTTCAAGTTGAATTGGGTTTGGATGCCACCATGGGGCCCCGACAAGATCACTGACGAGGGTCGCGAAATGCTTCGCGCTCTAGGTTTTAACCTGTAAATTCTCGCGGTAACATTGAACTAGCGACAGTTCGCAAATTCAAAGATTGGCTAGTTCTCAACGTGATTCAGGCAACAGACATTGAATTGCGTGCTGGGGCGGAGTTGCTTCTATCTGGGGCCACTTTTCGAGTTGATACCGGCGATCGAGTTGGACTCGTTGGTCGTAATGGTGCAGGTAAAACCACGCTTACCAAAGTGCTAGCAGGACAAATCCAACCCGCAAAGGGTGTTATTGCTACTTCTGCGTCTGTAGGGTACTTGCCACAGGATCCTCGTACTGGCGATCTAGATGTAATTGCCATGAATCGAATTTTGAGCGCCCGCGGTCTCGATGAACTTATCAAGCGTATGCGTCAGTGCGAGATCGACATGGGTTCAGACGATGAAAAGATCCGCGACAAGGCGATGCGAAAGTATGCAACCGCTGAAGAACTGTTCCAGGCTGCCGGCGGATATGCAGCCGAAAGTGAAGCAGCTTCGCTTGCGGCCAGCGTTGGATTAACGGTCGACATTTTGGCTCAGACTCTAGGAACTTTATCCGGTGGTCAACGGCGCCGAATTGAATTGGCCAGAATCCTTTTCAGTGGTTCCGAGACTTTGTTACTGGATGAACCAACAAACCACTTAGATGCTGATTCGATTGTGTGGCTACGAGGCTTCCTTGCCAATCATCAGGGGGGATTGGTGGTCATTAGTCACGATGTTGAGTTATTAGAGGCAACAGTGAACCGCGTGTTCTACCTTGATGCAAACCGCCAAACCTTGGATTTATACAACGTTGGCTGGAAAGAGTATTTGAATTCGCGCGAAACCGATGAACGTCGACGTAAACGAGAACGTGCTAACACTGAAAAGCAGGCTCAAATTTTGCAGGCACAGGCTGATCGGATGCGCGCGAAAGCTTCAAAAGCTAAGGCGGCACAAAGCATGCTTAAGCGAGCTGACAAGTTAATGAGTGGTTTGGAAACCGTGCGGCAAGCAGATCGGGTAGCTAAGTTGAGATTCCCAACTCCAGCGCCTTGTGGCAAGACTCCACTCATGGCTACCGGGCTCAGTCGAGTTTATGGATCCCAAGAGATCTTCACTGATGTTGACTTAGCGATTGATCGTGGCAGCAAAGTTGTCGTACTGGGTCTTAACGGCGCAGGTAAAACCACACTCCTTCGGATTCTTGCAGGTGTTGACACACCAGACACAGGGGAGATTCAGCCGGGTCATGGCTTGAAAGTTGGTTACTACGCGCAAGAACACGAGACCCTAGATCCACAACGCTCAGTTCTGGAAAACATGTTGACCGCATCTGGGGACATGAATGATGCTCAAGTGCGAAGTGTGCTTGGCTCATTTCTGTTCTCGGGTGATGCGGTATCTAAGCCAGCCGGCGTTCTATCAGGTGGTGAAAAGACCCGGCTTAGCCTGGCAATGCTCGTAGTTTCGGCAGCCAATGTTCTGCTTTTAGATGAACCAACCAACAACCTGGACCCCGCAAGTAGGGCTGAGATTCTTGATGCACTGCACGACTACGAAGGTTCGGTGGTTCTAGTTACTCACGATGAGGGCGCAGTTACTGCACTTGCCCCCGAACGGGTACTGCTGTTGCCCGACGGGGTTGAAGATCTTTGGAACGAGGACTACCTAGATTTGATTTCCTTGGCCTAAATGCCAGAGGTCAAGACCTATTTCGGAATAGATCAACAGGTAAACTCGAAACGATCAAAGAAACTAGGCGAATAAATGAGCTTGCATGGCGGAAATCCTTGGGCAACATATCAAGGATTCACTAACGATAAGTCAGTGAAAAAGAATACGCTGGCAGACGGAACAATTAAGCGAGTCTTAACTTATGCAACTCAGTTTCGGGGATATATCGCGGCATATTTGACGCTGCTCGTTATTGACTCATTTTTGATAATCGCTCAACCTCTCTTATTCAAGCAAATTGTCGATGTTGCTATTCCAAATAAGGATTCGCGATTGGTCATTATTATGGCTGCCGGAATCGCGTTGACGGCAATTTTGGGTGCTGGGCTTGGTCTTTTGAGTCGCCAAATGCAGTCAACTATTGGCGAGGGTTTGATCTTCAACATGCGCACGCAGGTTTTCGATCATGTTCAGCAGCAGTCAATCGCATTCTTTACTCGGGCCCAAACTGGTGCTCTAATTTCCAGACTTAATGGTGATGTCATGGGGGCACAGAGAGCGTTTACTTCCACCTTGGGTGGCATAGTTGGCAACGTTATCAGTTTGGTGATTGTTGCAGGCACGATGTTTGTCTTGTCTTGGCAGATTACGGTTGCTTCGCTACTGCTTCTACCGCTCTTCATGATTCCTGCCAGATGGATGGGAACTCGGCTACAACTATTAACAAGGCAGCAAGCGGACTTTAACTCTGCCATGAGCACCCAGATGGCGGAGCGCTTCAATGTGTCGGGCGCACTTTTGATGAAGATTTTTGGAACCGCAAAGCGGGAATCGGAGATGTTTTCAGAAAAGGCTGATTCAGTTCGAATTATGGGAATCAAAATCGCTATGTCTAACAGCGTTTTCTTTACCGCGATGGTTTTAGTTGGTTCGTTAGCAACTGCCTTGGTTTTCGGAATGGGCGGCGTGTCCGTTATTAACGGTTCACTGACCTTGGGAACATTACTTGCGCTAAGTGCGCTACTTGGCCGGCTGTATGGTCCAATTACTGCCTTGGCGAATGTGCGGGTGGACATCATGACGTCGTTAGTTTCTTTTGAGCGAGTTTTCGAAGTCTTAGACCTTCAACCCATGGTGAAGGACAAGCCAGATGCGCAGGACTTGGACCGCGGGGCAGTCAGCGTTGAATTCTCCAACGTTGATTTCAAGTATCCGTCGGCATCAGAAGTGTCTTTGGCAAGCCTCGAGTCAGTGGCTCAACCTGAATCTCGCACAGTATTGGACCTGACGCTGAAAGGAATCTCGTTTCAAGCCAACCCAGGGGATTTGATTGCACTCGTAGGACCGTCTGGAGCTGGCAAGACCACTATTAGTGCCTTAGTCCCACGGCTTTACGATGCAACATCAGGTTCAGTGAAACTAGCTGGCATCGATGTTAAAGATATCAGCCAGGAATCACTGCACCGGGTTGTTGGAGTTGTAACACAAGATGCCCACATGTATCACGATTCAATTCGTGCCAACCTTTTTTATGCAAATACGCAGGCAAGTGAGCCGGAGATTTGGAGTGCGTGCGAAAGTGCCCAGATAGCCGATATGATCCGAAGTTTGCCGGATGGTCTTGACACGGTTGTAGGGGATAGAGGTCACCGACTTTCTGGTGGTGAGAAACAACGACTTGCGATTGCCAGATTGCTGTTGAAGGCTCCTGATGTTGTGGTACTCGACGAGGCAACGGCACATTTGGATTCGGAGAATGAGTCGGCAGTCCAAGCAGCGCTTGCAATTGCTCTGAAGGGCAGAACGTCGATTGTTGTGGCCCATCGACTTTCGACCATTCGCCAGGCAGATCAAATCTTGGTTATAGATGACGGTCAAATTGTGCAACGTGGAACCCATGACGATCTACTGGCCGCGGGAGGCGTTTATGCCGATTTATACAATCGTCAATTTGCAGAAGGTAAGAATTAAGTCTGCGGAACCTTGCGTTGTTCCTTTAATTCATTTCGCACCAGGATTCCCCACCCAATGACCGTCATAATTTCGAAGAACAGCCACTGCATTGCATAAGAACGATGCGCACCCTCGGTTACTTCGGGTTCAGGGAGCGTTCTAATCTCAGAAGTTTTGGATTCGGGACGACTTGCAGTCATTTCAACGTAAGCATTGCTGAGAGTTTCGGTGCCATCCACGATTTCCAAAGGAATGATTCGATCTACCTGTCCGTCAGGTAAGTCTGTTGGAGCAGGTTTGGTTCTATCCTGAACTTCTCGAATCCGCCCGAGTACTTCAACTTCGCCACTGGGCACAGCTGCAACTACTGGACTATCTACAGCTGAGTTAGCGGCGGCGGTCCAGCCTCGATTAATCATGACCACAGTGCCATCAGCCAGTTGCAGGGGAGTAACCACCCACAAGCCCAGATTTGATTCCAAGCTCTTCTTTCGAACGAGTACTTGTGCATCCTGCATCCAAGTGCCGATCATCTCTACTGTTCGCCACTGAGAATCTTCTGGCACAACTTTTAACTCGCCGGAAGTTGAAATTATCTCGCCGATTAGGACAGGTTCCTTATCGATCTGCTCTTGAATCTGGACGTTGTAAATTTGCCGATCACTCAGCCGGTGCCATTGCCAGTTAGATAGGGCCTGAAACGCTGGAAGCATAAACAGGCAGGCGAGCGTTACAGCGATCCATTTTGGGGCTAATAAAAACTTGAGCGCACTCACGATGTCAATTGTGCCTGATTAGAGAGTAGACGAGCGCCCGGTCTCAATCGCTTCGTTGCCTGGAGCTACGAAATCGCCAGACCCTGACCAGCCGCCTCGCTCGCGACCTGCATTTGCGATGACAACAGCAAAATAAGGAAGCACTACGGCTCCAACGATGAGTGACCAGCGAAGGACACCTTCACTCAAAACGCCACCAACAAAACATACGGTACGTAGTCCCATGCTGATTAGGTACCGACGTTGCCGACCAGATTGATCCTGAGTTAGACCAGTTTCAACCGTAGAGATACTGAATACCTCAGGCTCTTGTTTCATGGCTACCTACTGATGCTCGATTGACTCTTCTAGGCTACGGTGTTACTACATGTTTGGCATTTCCACAGGAGCTCACAATGACCACTAGAACCTACGCCTTAACCGAAATTGTTGGTACTTCACCGGTAAGTATCGATGAGGCTATCCGTAATGGCCTAAAGCGCGCCTCGCAATCTACGCGTCATATTGACTGGTTCGAAGTCACCGAAATCCGTGGAAACCTTCGTGACGGAGATCTCACCTTCATCCAGGTTGGAATGAAGCTGGGCTACCGTCTCGAAGATGCTTAAATAGCGTCAGATTTTGTCGAGAGGTTAAAGCCCTCAATAGTCAGCGGAGCAACTTGAGCTCTGGAAAACCAATCGGCCCATTCTCGAGGTAGGCAAGGTACGGTTTCGCCAGCGTCAATGACCCTGGAGAGCATGTCTATTGGTGATTCGTTGAATCTAAAGTTGTTGGTTGCACCAATCACTTCACCGCCCGAAACCACGTAGACGCCATCTCGAGTTAGTCCAGTCAATAGCAAATTCTGTGGATCAACTTCGCGGATGTACCAAAGACATGTAATCAGCAAGCCATCGCCCATCCGACTAGCTAAATCCGCCAAAGTTCCACTTCCTTGAGCATCAACTAGTGAGATGTTGTCGGTAAGAGGAGTGAAGGGAAGCTTGGCCTCTTGGGCTGCGTGTCGACTGCTTCCAAGTGCGGTCAACACGCCATCGGTAATGATGTCGCTTCGCCCGATTTCGCTACCAGTATCGAACGCGCTGCCTAAAGCAGATGAACCTAAGTTAACAACGCGATCAAAAGTTTCCATACCTCTCAAGTTTGGATCAGTCGCAAGATTCAGATTCCGCTTAGTAAGTGTTTCGCCAACTCGCGTTCCTCCTTTTACGTTGGAAAACGCGCTACGTCCCTCAGCAGCATCTCGCGCAGCCGAGCTCCACAACATGTAGATCAATAAATCAGATACCGCACTTGGCGAGAGTGTTACGCGATGACGCCCAGCTTCGGTATCGATTTGGTTGTTTTGAACCTTTAGCTTCTGAGTTACGTCAGACAGATGGTTACTAACATTCACATCAGTCAATGACGTACCACCTTGACCAGACCAAGCTGAGCGCTCACGGTCATGACTCTTTGCGCACAATTCAAAGCGACTAGTTCGTTCGGAATATCGCATGCGGGTTCCACTAGATGTTCCTACATAGGTCGTATCAAGAGATTGTTCAGCGTAGCCAAAAAATTCTTGATCTCGATGTGCGAAAACATCAGCCAATCCGGCTGCTACGTGCGAGATTTCCGATACATCCAAAGTTAAAGCAGCGTCTGCAAAGTTGTTGTCAGTTGGCCCGGTCACCAACTCCATTGCATCAACTGCAGGTCCGGCAGAGACTGCAGAAGCTTTACTAGCTGAGACCAAGGCTGCAACATTCTCTCGGCTGCGGATCTGGCCGCTTGACATTCCAGTAGCAACTCCACCAGGTACAGACACGAAGGCTGAAATAGAAAGGGTTTGATCTATCGAGTCACCATTCGTTGTTAAAGCAGAATTAGCCCAACGTAAGTTGTTGGTAGCGCTGTTTCCACCTATTACAACGCCACCATCTTTTCCAAGTAATTCAAGTGCCAATTCAACGGCATCCGGTAATGAAATCTCGCTCATTTCGCACTCTCATCCCTGGTGTTTAGGACGTTCACTTGGGTAAATGTCGCAGATGGACAACCGTGGCTAACAGGAGCTACTTGTCCTGGTTGACCTTTACCGCAATTCAGTGCGCCACCTAGCAGGTAAGTACTTTGCCCACCCAGCTGCCGCATTGAAGCCCAGAAGTCAGGTGTTTTTGATTGGTATGCCACATCTTTGAGTTGCCCAACAATCTCACCGTTCTTAATCTCGTGAAATCTTTGTCCAGTGAACTGAAAATTGAAACGCTGCATGTCTATTGACCAAGACTTATCTCCAACAATGTAGATTCCTGATTCGACGTTAGAAATCAAGTCTTTAGTGGTTAGATCCTCAGATCCAGGTTGAAGTGAAACGTTAGGCATTCTTTGAATCGGTGAATGCAGCGCGGAATCGGCAAAGGCACATCCGTTAGATCGGTCCATCTTGATCTTGCTCGCGATTGACCTGTCCGTTTGATAACCGACCAAGATTCCGTCCTTGATCAAATCCCACTTTTGGCCAGCTACACCCTCGTCGTCATAGCCAACGGTTGAAAGTCCATGGTCTGAAGTTCGATCACCAGTTACATTCATGATGGGGGAGCCATACTTGAAGGTGCCCAACTTATCTATGGTTGCAAAAGAAGTACCAGCGTAGTTTGCTTCGTAACCTAAGGCGCGATCAAGCTCTGTGGCGTGACCAATTGATTCGTGAATCGTTAGCCAGAGATTAGTTGGATCGATGACTAAGTCCCAGGCGCCGGCCTTAACCGAGGGCGACTTCACTTTCTCGTCCAGATACTCCGGTATCCTCGCAATCTCAGTATCCCAGTCCCAGCCTGTACCCGTTAAGTACTCCCAGCCGCGACCGGCTGGTGGCGCACAGGTCCGCATGTCTTCGAAGCCAGAGTCGCTTACATGAATTGCGGTTAATGCTGCAGAAATTCGATCACGTTGTTGAGATATCTCATTACCCAGCAAATCTGAATAGAAAGTTTGGTCTCGACCCATTCCAATGTTGCTTTCAATGTGACTGACAATCGAAGATCCAGAAACCTTTGAATTCCAGTTTTGTAAAAACTCGATGATCTCAGAGTCAGTCTTTTCGAAGGCATCTATTTCGATTGGCAGAATCCAAGACTGCTTTCCATGGATTGGTTCATTTGCGAGTATCACTTCGTCAGCCGCTACTTGAGCACTGATCTTGGCCACTTGGATAGCTTTAAGGGCTGTGGTCACTGCACTTTGAATAGTTAGTTCGGTGGTAGCCGCAAAGCCCCAGGCACCGGAATGAACTACCCGAACACTAAGCGCAACGTTAGATTCTGAACCAATATTTTCTACCTCACCATCACGCAACGAAACTCCGCGCATGTCGTGTTTTGCCAGTCGAAACTGGGCAACAGTTGCGCCGTTGCTTGCTGCTGCCTCGAGTGCAGCTGATGAAAGCGTCTCAGGAGCTGGGGTATTTGGAATCAGTATCATTTCATCAGTCTTTCTAGGTTCCTTAACCCTAGCCATAGATTCCTAGCGCAGGAGGTAGCCTTAAGTCATGTCAAGAGTTGTGTTGATAACTGGTGGAAATCGCGGGATTGGGCTGTCCATTGCTCGCAAATTTGAATCTTTGGGTGACGTAGTCGTTGTGACTAGTCGCAGTGGCGATCCAATTAGCGGACTTAATGTTGTGCAATGTGACGTTACTAGTACTGAGAGCGTAGATGCTGCCTTCGCCAAAATCGAAGAAGATTTCGGGCCAGTTGAAGTAGCCGTTGCCAATGCGGGGATTACTAAGGACAAGCTGTTAGTTCGAATGGCTGATGAAGACATAGATGACGTCCTTAACACCAATCTATTTGGAGCAATCCGAGTCGCTCGTCGCGCTACTCGTTCTATGACTCAAGCAAGATCTGGCCGAATTATTTTTGTTTCAAGCGTTGTTGCCCTGATGGGATCAGCTGGTCAGGTTAATTACGCGGCTTCAAAATCAGGTTTAGTTGGTGCCGCTCGCTCGTTAGCTCGCGAGATTGGATCCCGCAGTGTCACGATCAACGTGGTTGCCCCTGGATTTATTGATACCGACATGACGGCAGTGCTGTCCGAAGATCGCAAAACCCAGATTGTGAACAACATTCCGCTTGGCCGATACGGAACCGCAGAAGAAGTTGCAGATGCTGTTGCATTTTTGGCCTCTGCGGAAGCAACTTACATTACGGGCTCTGTCATTCCCGTTGATGGCGGCTTAGGTATGGGACACTAGAGCACTATGGGAATCCTTGAGGGCAAGAACATTCTGATAACTGGTGTCCTGACGGACTCATCTATCGCTTTTCACGTAGCCCGATTGGCACAAGAGCAAGGCGCAACGGTTGTCTTAACTTCATTTGGACGTGCCGCAGGCCTGACCAAACGAATTGCTGGTCGACTTCCTAACGAGGCCCCAATTGTCCAACTTGATGTAACGAGTAAAGAAGATTTAGAGAACTTAGCCGCAGCAGTTTCTGAGCATGTTCCGTACTTGGATGGTGTATTGCACTCAATCGCATTCGCGCCAGAGGCTGCACTTGGTGGTAACTTCCTAAACACTGAATGGGACGACGTCAAAGTAGCCCTGGAAATCTCTGCTTTCTCGCTTAAGTCTCTAGGCATGGCGACTCTGCCGCTAATGCAAGAACGCGGTGGACAACTACTAGGTCTTGATTTCGATGCAACAGTGACTTGGCCGTTCTACGACTGGATGGGTGTTTCAAAAGCAGCCCTTGAATCAACTTGTCGATACTTAGCGAGGGATCTAGGTCCAAGGAATGTACGAGTGAATTTGATAGCTGCTGGCCCGTTATACACAACTGCCGCTAAGGGAATTCCAGGCTTTGATGAGTTTGGTCCGATGTGGCAACGTAGGGCTCCAATCGGTTGGGACACATCAGACCCAGTTCCAACCGCTAAGGCGTGCGTTGCGATGTTCTCAGATTGGTTCCCTGCGACGACCGGTGAAATCATCCATGTTGACGGTGGCGTACATAGCCAGGGTGGGCCATAACTCTTGGAGGGTTTAGGCGATAACGACTGACTGCAGAACCGCGCGGCAATTTGCTATTAGGTCTTCCAGGGTCTTCATGCGAATTCTGTCTGTACTTGGGCTGTGTAGCGCAGCACTATGCATGAGAGCGCCACGAGCAACAATTTGGATCTTGGCGGCCGTTTCAAGCGCCTCTGCGCTACGTTTCGACAAGTGTGGGGGTAACTGAAGTGCGCGAAACTCGTCAAGCAACTTTGTGATCGCGGATTCATCTCCAGTTAAGTCACTGGCCGCAAGTTGGCTAGTGATTATCGATACCTGCTCCGTCAAAGTTCTACGAGTTTGGTTCAAGTCGTAATGCACCACAGTGTTTACGGTGGCCTCTAGCTTCCAAACGGAATCCAAACTCCTAACAAGTAGCAAATTCTTAGATAAAGCGACAACCCCGAAGTCCCGATCGATCATCCGCAAAACATTTGTCGGAACACCGGCTGGATCACCATCGACGGGAAGCCCGACAGCAACTGGTGTCTTCATTGCTACTGCCTGGCGCACCACTTCGACCCAACTAATGTCCATAGGACCTATGGCAACTGAATTGTCGTGACCGCCAATCGAGGTTTGATCAGTTATGGTCTCAAGTGCATTGGCTGCGTCAGTGGCAGAAACTGAGGCGCCTACCGCGGCATTTAGCCAAAGTCCAAGAACCACCGCTGGTGGGAAAGCGAGTTCTTGTGACATCTTGATACCTTACGGGGAAGTGGATTTTGCAATAGGGATAGATTACTCGTGTGCAAGAGATTCTGGACCTACAAGATGTCACAGTCCGACGCGGGGCAAGTGAAATCCTTAGTAATGTTTCATGGCGAGTTTCAGCAGGCGAGCGCTGGATAGTCATGGGTTCAAATGGCGCCGGAAAAACTTCCTTGATGCAGGTTTGCTCTGGCTTCACGCATCCAACAACGGGTACCGCCAAAATTCTTGGTTACGAACTGGGTCGAACAGACGTGCGTGAACTCCGCACCCTTGTCGGAATATCCAGTGCAGCTGTGGTTGCATTACTGCCACCTGAGGAAATTGTGCTCGATAGCATTCTCACCTCTGCTTATGGCATTTCAGGTCGCTGGCGCGAGAGATATGACCAAGTTGACCGAGATCGCGCACATGCCCTGATGGCTGATTGGGGACTTACAAGTTTCGCAAACCGCAGAATCGGAAACTTGTCTGAAGGTGAGAGGAAACGCGTACAGATCGCCAGGGCATTAATGTGCGATCCAGAACTTCTGATTTTGGATGAGCCCGCAGCCGGATTAGATGTTGGTGGACGTGAAGACTTGATATCACGTCTTGCCGCGTTGGCAGCCGAGGAGAACTCACCGAGTTTGGTCCTGGTAACTCATCACGTTGAAGAAATTCCACCAAACTTCACACACGCATTACTGCTTAAGTCTGGGCAAGTGTCAGCACATGGAGAATTAACTGAAGTAATCGCGAGCGAGCCTATGTCTATTGCGTTTGGACTGCCACTGGCCGTCGAATACGGCGATCAAAGATGGCATGCGCAAGGTAAAGTGCCGAGCCGAGGACGCCGAGCCAAAGGCTAATGCGGATTATCACAACAGTTCGCCAAAGCGTTGACATAATTAAGGCGTGACCGAAATAACCGACATTCAATCTGCTTGGTTGACTGCTGAAGATTTAGCGCAAATCCGCGAGAGATTACCCATTGTCTACGTTGATGCAATTCCGGTCCGGGTTGATGATGCAGGTCGGGTTGTAAAGATTGGTCTGTTACTTCGTGGTCGACCAGACGGCTCGATAAGTCGCGCCGTTGTTTCCGGTCGCGTTCTTTATGGCGAACGAATTCGAGAAGCGTTATTGCGTCACATCGAAAAGGACTTAGGTGGAGTAGCGTTGCCGCAAATTCCAACCAACCCTGCGCCATTCACAGTGGCCGAGTATTTCCCAGATCCTGATGTATCCGGATTTCACGATCCACGGCAACATGCAGTCTCGCTGGTTTATGTAGTTCCGGTTAAGGGAGACTGCGCCCCAAGCCAGGACGCTTTGGACTTAGTCTGGTTAACACCAGCCGAAGCTATCTCGCAAAATGTGCGAGCTGAGATGACCGGTGGTCAAGATTTATTAGTTCAATTAGCCCTGGCTCACGCCGGCGTACTTTCTTAAGGTTTTTATCTCTCATGGCAGAACGTGATGGTGACGGCTGGGTTGAATGTCAGTGTGGGTCCCGTCACTGGGGTAAGTACGGCGCAGCTGGTGTAGTTCTGATCGATCCGCATTCTCGATCGATTCTGTTGCAACTACGTGCGGAATGGACTCACGGCGGACGAGTTTGGGGGATTCCAGGCGGCGCGCGGGATTCTCACGAGACAGGCATTGAGTCTGCACTCAGAGAAATGTTTGAAGAACTTGCAATCCACCCTGATTCGGTTGAAGTTGTTCATGACAACATTTGGGCAGATCATGATGATTGGAGTTACCACACAGTTTTTGCCATTACCTCGAGAGAGATTGACTATCAAGTTAATGAGGAGGCTGAACTAGCCGAGTGGATTGAGCTGTCCAAGGTCTCTGAATTGGATCTACATCCTGGTTTTGCTTCCAACTGGAGTGACATCAGGCACGCTATTGAAGCTGTTTTAGCTAAACCTTAGATTTTTCGGGCACTGAGTTGCGAGACTTTGTGTCCTAGTCGCAGTGCGCGCTGATGGTAAGTTGTTAATGGAACTTGCCAATCATCAAAGTCAACGTCAAACTTCGCAAAGTCCATGATTGCAATTGTTGCAGAAGCAAAATATGACTCATCGTCTGTGACAAAAACTATGCGACCACCAGGCTTCAAGATACGAAACGACAGTTCAAGGAAAAGTGGAGTTATCAGTCTGCGCTTGTGATGCCTTTCTTTTGGCCAGGGGTCTGGAAACAGCACATGAATCTCGTCCACCGAATCACTTAGTAACCAATCTTTGAAAACATCAATACCATCGCCGTGATGAGTGCGTATGTTCGAGATGCCTAGATCGGTAGCTGCATCTACTACAGCAATGAGACCAACTGTGTGAACGTCGATCGCGAGCACTCCAACAGTTGAGTTGGATTGGGCCAGATTGAGACTGTGTGTACCCATTCCAGAGCCAAAATCCACGACCACAAAGTCGCGATTGAAAACTTTAGAAAGGTCTATTGGCCGATCAAGGTTGCCTATTTCGAACTTTGGCAAGAGTTGGTGCAGAGATTGCTCTCTACGTGCAGACATTCGGCCATGCCGGGCGTGAAATGTCCGAATGTGAGGGTGTTCCGAATCTTTGGCAGGTTGCGGATAGATTGGGGACTGCATATTTAAGAGTACAAGCAAGGAGAGATCATGGACCTCAGTGGCGTTCACGTACCGCTAGTAACACCTTTTGACACCAACGGTGTTGTTGACACTAAATCAATTTCGCATATCACGGAAGTAATGATTGCCAATGGCATATCTGGAATTGTCGCCGCTGGTACAACAGGTGAAGCATATGCCTTGAATTTCGAAGAACGTCAGATGGTTATCGACACGATCGTCAAGCAGGTTCATGGACGCGTGCCTGTCCTAGCTGGTGTCGGCGGCATGTCAACTAAGGAAGCAATCAAACAAGCACAGTTAGCACTAGAACTTAAATGTGACGGGTTAATGGTTGCTGCTCCTGCGTATGTTTTGCCAACACCAACTGAACTTGCTGCGCATGTTTCAACAGTTTTGGCTGAAGCCAAGTTGCCAACAGTGCTTTATGACTATCCAGCTCGAACTGGAGTTCCATTCGATCAAGAGTCACTCGATCTACTTGCTGACAATCCACATGTAATTGGTATAAAGGAAGCTTCGGGCGACTTGGATCGGATTCCTATGCTTAACCAGCGTTACGCAGGCAGAATCGAAATAGTCTGCGGTGCTGATGCGGACAGCCCATCATTCTTCAACGCCGGCGCTACCAGCTGGATCGGTGGCATGGCTAACGCCTTACCTAAGGCACATTTTGGAATTCTTGATCCAGCAACTAGAGCGCAGGCTCATGCTGCCGTACTTCCATTACTAGAGCACATTGAATCAGGTCGATACATTGCAAAGACTAAGGCACTAATGGGACTTCTTGGCGTGCCTTGTGCATCAACTCGAGGTCCGCTTGCAGAGCTCGAACCAGCTGGTGTTGAAACCTTGCGCACACTTGTGGCGCAAGCGGGTGAATGGGTTCCAAGCCTGGTCTAGTTCATGGCAGCAACCTTATGGAATTTAATCCCCGCTTCTTGGCAGGGTTGTTTGCTCGGTTGCAGACGTGAGATTGATGAGATTGACAGGTTGCTATCGCTCGAAGTTTCGTCTGGGAAGATTGTTGTACCTGAGCAAAGCAAGTTCTTTGCCGCGCTAGCGATGTTGCCAAGTGAAGTCTCAGTTATCGTCATCGGGCAGGATCCTTACCCAACGCCCGATCACGCTATTGGCTTGGCATTTGCGGTTCCAGACGATACTCAGCCCCTGCCGGGTTCCTTGCGAAACATCTTCAAAGAAGTGTTAGTGGATACTGGA
>CANKTT010000003.1 GCA_947486505.1 Actinomycetota bacterium
CCTCGATGCCAATCTCTGGTGTTGCAGATGCCTCCGATGGAGCAGTAGTCACGCTCGGGGGACTTGTAAGCAGCGTGCAACTTAAAACAACGAAACGATCCGGTGATCGTTGGGCGATAGTTGTGCTCGAAGATCTCGAAGGTGTAGTTGAAGTCATGGTTTGGCCTAACACATTTACAAAATTTGCAACATTGCTAAATGATGACGCAATTTTGCTTATGAAAGTTCGAATCGAAAAACGTGATGACGAAGGTCCAAGGGTAGCGGCTCTCGAAGTCTCGGTTCCAGATATCAGTGCAGCCCACTCCGGTCCAGTGAATGTCTATATTCCAGAGACTCGAGTTAACGCAGCGGTTATGGATTCATTGCGGCAAATCTTGAGTGCTCATCCGGGCACTACCGAAGTGCATCTAACAGTCGTGCAAGTGGATAAATTCGTTTCTGTAAAGACTGACGACAAGTTGCGAGTTGCACCTTCGCCATCACTATTTGCAGATTTGAAAGCCTTGCTTGGCGCTGCTTGCTTAGAAGCGCCAGTTTTGCAAACTAGCTAGCAATTTCTGCAAAAATCGCTGAGAGAATCTCTGCTAAATCAGTTGGCGAAAGTTCAACATCAAACCCGCGCCGACCACCGCTAACCAGAATTGTTTCAAAATCTTTCGCAGACTGATCTATAACTGTGGGCAGCAATCGCTTTTGCCCTAATGGACTAATGCCACCGACCACATATCCAGTTAGCCGCGCGGCTTGTGCGGGGTCAGCCATGACTGCCCGCTTGGCACTCAAGGCACGTGACAGTGATTTCAGGCTCACTTGTTGGCTCACTGGAACGATTGCCACCGCGAAAGTTTCATCAACATTTGCAATCAAAGTCTTGAACACTCGATTTGGATCTACACCAAGTTTTTCAGCAGCCTCAAGCCCAAATGAAGTCGAATTGGGATCATGCGAGTACTCGTGCTCGGTAAATTCAATTCCGGCAGACTTTAGTAATTTGGTCGCTGGAGTACCTGTGGCCATAGCAACAAATCCTATGCCCAAGAAATCAAGTTAAACTTTGAATTATGTTGTCAACCCTAGATTTACGAGGCGGCTCTCGGCGGGCCTCAGATCTGCGAAATCTAGTGCCGCGCGCGAAGTTCGACCTAGATTCTGTCGTTGAGCAGGTGCGCCCAATCGTTGAAGATGTTCGAGAGCGCGGCGTTGCAGCCGTCCAAGACTGGTCTGAAAAATTCGACGGCGTCCGCGCGCCACAAATCCGAGTTCCGCAAGAAGTTATTGACAAGTCACTTGTTGAACTAGATCCAGAAATCAAGGCAGCACTCATTGATGCAATTGCTCGAGTGCGAATTGTTCACGAACACCAGCGTCGAAGTGACACCACTGTCACAGTTGCCCCGGGTGGAACGGTTTCGGAACGCTGGTTACCTGTTCAGCGGGTTGGACTTTATGTTCCTGGCGGTGTTTATGTGTATCCAAGCAGCGTAATAATGAACGTGGTTCCAGCCCAGATTGCTGGAGTACCTTCGCTAGTTGTTTGCTCACCTCCCCAGAAAGATTTTGGGGGATGGCCACACCCAACTATTTTGGCTGCTTGCGCGCTGCTCGGCGTTACTGAAGTTTATGCCGCAGGTGGTTCTCAAGCGATTGCACTTATGGCGTATGGCGCAACCGGCGAAATTGAAATCGAACCGGTTTATTTGGTTACTGGTCCAGGCAACATGTATGTAACTGCGGCTAAGCGAATGTTAAAAGGTTTAATTGGAATTGATTCCGAAGCCGGCCCAACTGAAATCGCGATTTTGGCTGATGATTCAGCCAATCCAGATTTTGTAGCCGCAGACTTGATCAGCCAAGCTGAACACGACGAAGTAGCAGCGTCAGTTCTAGTAACAGATAGCGAAGAGTTAATCAAGAATGTTCGCGACAGCCTAGAGCGATTAGTTCCACTAACTATGAACAAAGATCGAATTCGAATTGCACTGACTGGTCAGCAAAGCGCTTTTGTTTTAGTTGACGATTTAGATCATGGACTAAATGTGGTTGATGCATATGCAGCCGAGCACTTAGAAATCCAAACCCGCAACGCATCAGAAGTAGCCAGACGAGTGAACAATGCAGGCGCAATCTTTGTTGGTGACTGGTCGCCAGTTTCTCTGGGGGACTACGCAGCTGGATCTAATCACGTTTTGCCAACCGGTGGCTGCGCTTGCCACTCATCTGGGCTTTCAGTCCAGTCATTCTTGCGAGGCATTCATTATGTCGAGTACAACGAAGTTGCGCTGAGCGACATTGCCCAGACTGTTGTAACTCTTGCTAACTCGGAAGGCTTACCAGGTCACGCAGCAGCGATTGAAATTCGTGCGAAATGACCGAGTTACCGATTCGTAAAGACTTAGTTGGCCGATCTCCATATGGCGCGCCCCAAATTGATGTACCGGTGCGACTAAACACGAATGAAAATCCGTTTGGCCCGTCACCTGAACTTGTGGCAGAGCTAGCCAAAGCGGTAACAGAACTTGGTCCGAAACTAAATCGATATCCTGATCGTGATGCCAATGAATTGCGGGCTGACTTAGCTGATTACTTGAATACTGAAAGTCAAGTTAGTTTGTCTGCAAAAAATATTTGGCCAGCAAACGGGTCTAATGAAGTTATGCAGCAACTACTTCAACTTTTTGGCGGTCCAGATAAGACTTTGGTTGCGTTTGATCCTACGTATTCGATGTACGAGGACTATTGCCGAAATACCTTTACTAAGTATTTGAGTGTGGCGAGAAACGAAGATTTCACTATCGATAATTCGGTTATCGATAGTGCCCTGGCTTTGAACCCAGACCTAATCGTTCTGACGTCACCGAATAATCCAACGGGCACGATCATTGACATGTCAGACATTGACTACTTGCTAGCAAACTTTGCTGGGGTGGTAGTAGTGGATGAGGCTTATGCCGAATTCCGGCCGACTGGAACTCCATCAGCTGTTTCCAGATTGGAAAGTAATCCACGTTTAGTTGTGGTTCGCACCATGAGTAAAGCCTTTTCTTTTGCAGGCGCCCGAGTCGGATACGCTGCGACAAGCCCAGAGATAGTTGATGCAATTCAATTGGTTCGCTTGCCTTATCACTTATCGACAGTAACTCAAGCAGTCGCTCGAGTAGCCCTGCAATTCAGCGAACAACTGCAAAACCAGTTGGACTTACTTCGCAAGGAACGAGATGACTTGGCATCCTGGCTAACGGACCAAGGCTTTGAAGTGGTGCCAAGTGGCTCAAACTTCCTGCTCTTTGGAACATTTGGAGATCGCAACCAGGTATGGGAACAATTAGTTGAGCAAGGTGTATTGATTCGCCAGACTGGCCCGAATGGTTGGCTGCGAGTCAGCATTGGAACTCCAGAAGAAAACCAAGCTTTTAAGGCCGCGCTAATTCAAGTAACTAATCGAACTAACGGAAAGTAATCAGATGGCACGCACCGCACGCATTGAACGCACCACTAAAGAAAGCTCAGTTCTGGTTGAACTTAACTTAGACGGCACTGGGCAGATCGATATCGAAACTGGTGTGCCTTTTTATGATCACATGCTTTCTCAGTTGGGACGCCATGGCGGCTTTGACCTAAAGGTACGCACCACAGGTGATGTAGACGTTGACTCACATCACACAGTTGAAGACACATCGCTAGCTGTTGGTGAAGCAATCCGAACTGCACTTGGTGACAAGGTAGGTATTCGTAGATTTGGCGATGCCTACGTGCCGTTAGATGAAACTGCTTGCCATGCTGCAGTGGACCTATCCGGTCGTCCTTACCTAGTTCATGACCAGCCAGAAATCGTTGAGCTGATCGGAACTTTTGATACGACTTTGATTCGTCACATCTGGGAATCAATTATTGCTACCGCACAGATTTGCATTCATATTCGAATTCTGAGTGGCCGAAATGCTCACCACGTAAGTGAAGCGCAGTTCAAGGCGGTAGCGCGTGCACTTCGGGATGCGGTTGCTATTGATCCACGAGTTCTAGATGTTCCGTCAACAAAGGGAAGTCTCTAGCTCGTGACTTCTGTTGTCATTCTTGACTACGGATCAGGAAACGTAAGATCAGCGCAACGTGCAGTTGAGACTACTGGAGCGAAGGTTTCGATCTCTGCGGACTTCGATGCAGCTTTAGATGCGGATGCCTTGCTGGTTCCTGGCGTTGGAGCGTTTGCTGCCTGCATTCAGGGGATCAAAAAAGTCCGAGGCGAACAGATTATTGGACGCAGACTTGCCGGGGGTCGGCCGGTTTTAGGTATTTGCGTTGGCATGCAAGTGTTGTTTCAGCGAAGTACCGAACATTCTGGTGAAGGATTCTTTGAAGGATTGAACGAATGGCCTGGCACTGTGGAGAAACTAACTGCACCAGTGCTTCCACACATGGGTTGGAATAGCGTTGCAGCCGCAACTGGATCACAAATGTTCAGTGGCGTTGAGCAAGAGCGCTTCTATTTCGTTCATTCCTACGCAACTCGCAAATGGGAACTAGATCCGCATGAAATGCTGGCTGCCCCGAAAGTTAGTTGGGCAAACCACGGTGAAGACTTTGTCGCCGCTGTGGAGAATGGCCCGCTTTGGGCTACCCAGTTTCATCCCGAAAAATCCGGTGAAGCGGGTCTGACATTATTGGCGAATTGGATCTCGGCCATCAAATGAACTTGATAACCCTAAATCGGAGAACTAAATGACATCTTTAATTCTGCTTCCTGCCGTTGATGTTGCGGATGGTTTGGCCGTGCGCTTAGTTCAAGGTGAAGCCGATAGCGCTACGTCTTTTGGAGATCCACTTGCGGCAGCGCTTGATTGGCAAGCTAGTGGTGCCCAGTGGATTCACTTAGTTGATCTTGATGCGGCCTTTGGTCGTGGCGAGAACCGAAAGCTTTTAGCTGAAGTAGTCGGCAAACTCGATGTAAATGTCGAACTCTCCGGTGGAATCAGAGACGATGATTCACTTCGAGCTGCGCTTGCAACCGGATGCCGTCGCGTGAACTTGGGAACTGCGGCGCTTGAAGATCCAGAGTGGACTGCCCGAGTGATTGGCGAATTCGGAGATCGAATTGCAGTTGGCCTAGATGTTCGTGGCACAGTACTTGCGGCTCGTGGCTGGACCAAAGAGGGCGGCGATATTTGGGAAACTCTGGAGCGACTGGAATCAGATGGTTGCCAAAGGTATGTAGTAACTGATGTAACTAAAGATGGAACTTTGCGCGGACCAAATGTTGATTTGCTTAAGCAGATGTGTGAGCGCACTGATAAGCCAGTAATTGCAAGTGGTGGTATCGCAACTCTTGATGATCTGATTGAACTTAGAGCATTAACTGAGACAGGAGTTGAAGGCGCAATCGTTGGCAAGGCGCTTTATGCCCGAGCTTTCACACTCGAGGAAGCTATCGAAGTTTCCGGACCACAGGCCTAGCAAATGAGCGTTGCAGTCCGAGTTATTCCATGCCTTGATGTTGATGCTGGTCGAGTAGTTAAAGGCGTTAACTTTGAGAATTTAAATGATGCTGGTGATCCGGTTGAACTAGCTCGTAGGTATGGAAACTCAGGGGCTGATGAATTAGTTTTCCTTGATATCACGGCGTCAAGTTCAGATCGCGAAACCACTTACGAAATGATTCGCAGAACTGCTGACGAACTTTTCATTCCACTTACTGTCGGTGGTGGTGTTCGCACTGTTTCTGATGTAGATCAACTGCTGCGGGCAGGCGCTGACAAAGTTGGAATCAACACTGCCGGAATTACTAATCCTGAATTAATCTCTGATGCTGCCCGGCGATTTGGAGATCAGTGCGTTGTTATTTCCGTTGATGTGCGCAGGAATCAAGATTCAATAAGTGGATTTGAAGCAACTACTCATGGCGGCAGAAATAGCAGCGGCCGAGATGCTTTGGAATGGATTGTGGAAGCTGCGGAACGAGGAGCCGGGGAGGTGCTGCTTAATTCAATGGATGCCGATGGCACCAAGAATGGATATGACCTGGAATTGATTTCTGCAGTTAGAGCAGCTGTAGACATTCCAGTTATTGCAAGCGGTGGCGCTGGCAATCTTTCAGACTTTGCCCCAGCCGTTAAGGCTGGCGCAAATGCTGTTTTAGCAGCAAGCGTTTTTCACTTCAATGAACTAACGATTCAGCAAGTTAAAGACGAACTTGCACGCAGCGGGGAAGAAGTCCGCTAACCCAGTTGGCCCGTGCTTCGAAAGCCAAGCATCACTGGCCAGATTTCGACTACTTTCTTTAATCAAGGCACAATAGGTACATGGAGAACTCGCCGTTTGTTGAAACCTTAGTTTTCAACGACCAAGGATTGATTCCGGTTGTAGTTCAACAAGTCGATACCAGAGAAGTGCTCATGGTTGCCTGGATGAATTCCCAAACCGTAAAGCAAACCTTAGAAACCGGAAAAGCCACCTACTGGAGTCGCAGTCGTAATGAGATTTGGGTCAAAGGATCAACTTCCGGAAATCATCAACGCGTGATCTCGCTGGCAAAGGATTGTGACAGCGATACTTTGCTCATGACGGTCGACCAATCCGGAGCAGCTTGTCACACCGGTAACCAAACTTGTTTCGATGATTCGGTTACTCATACAGAGGTAAGTGGATGACCACTCCCAATCTCGAGTCTTTTCGAAACTTGGCTCAAACTCGACGGGTAATTCCGGTATTTCGAAAACTTTTGGCTGACGGCGAGACTGCACTTGGCCTATATCGAAAACTAGCTGATGAACGTGCCGGAACATTTCTGCTTGAATCAGCTGAACACGGAAGGTCTTGGTCTCGCTACTCCTTCGTTGGGGTAGCAAGTTCAGCGATGCTCTCGGAGCGAAACGGGCAGGCGTTGTGGTCAGGCAAAGTGCCACAGGGCGTTCCAGAAACTGGCGACCCAATTACTGCATTGCGCGAAACTTTAAATGTTCTGTTCACTCCTGGCGTCAATGAAGGAATCACTAACGAAGAACTACCACCGCTAACCGGCGGAGTTGTTGGTTACCTGGGATACGACATTGTTCGGCGCTTGGAAAAACTACCGAATGAAACTGAAGACGTTTTAGGCTTACCTGAGTTGGCAATGCTCGTTGCAACTGACTTAGCGGTTTTGGATCACAAAGATGGCACAGTCACACTTATTGCAAATGCAATCAACTACGACAACTCTGATGAGCGTGTTGACGAAGCTTGGCTTGATGCGAAACAAAGACTTGACGCTATGGAAGCCGCTTTAGGTGGCCAAGCACCATCAAGTGCGGCAAGTTTTGATCGCGCAGCTAAGGCCGAGTTCACTCGGGAAACGACCGGTTCTGATTATCAAGATTCAGTGAGGGTCGCGCAGGGGCGAATTCGAGCTGGCGATGCATTTCAGATTGTATTAAGCCAGCGGTTTGCCACACCATGCCAAGCCTCAGCACTTGATGTTTACCGGGTATTGCGCGCAACTAATCCAAGCCCTTACATGTTCTTATTCCGAATTCCAGAATTAACCGGCCCGGGTCAAGAACTTGGTACCAAAGTAGCTTTCGATGTTGTTGGCTCCAGTCCCGAGGCACTTGTAACTCTTCGAAATGGTGAGGCAATGCTGCACCCAATTGCGGGCACGAGACCTCGAGGCGAAACACCAGAAATCGATGACACAAATGCCGCCGACTTATTAGCAGATAAAAAAGAACGCGCAGAACACTTGATGCTTGTTGATCTTGGCAGAAATGACTTAGGTCGAGTTTGCTTGCCGGGTTCAGTTGAAGTAACCGATTTCATGAGTATTGAGAAGTACAGCCACGTCATGCACATCGTGTCCACCGTAATCGGCAGAATAGACCCTGCAGTTAGTGCTTTTGATTTAGTAGCTGCAACCTTCCCAGCAGGAACTCTTTCTGGTGCACCTAAACCTATGGCAATGACGATTATTGAGGAATTGGAAGAATCAAAGCGTGGGGTTTATGGCGGCTGTGTTGGTTATTTTGATTTCGCTGGAAACATTGACACAGCCATCGCAATTCGCTCGACAGTTATTAAGAATTCAATTGCATATGTTCAAGCTGGTGCTGGCGTGGTTGCAGATTCAGTTCCGGAAAGTGAAGATGCTGAATGTCAGGCAAAAGCTATGGCAGTTTTAAACGCGGTTGCCGTTGCAAATTCCTTGGTGAGTAATCAAGCATGAAACTATCCTTGCGAAATTTGATAACGCTTGAACTCTTATGTTCTGCATTAGTTCTAATTGCTGCAAGTCGGCCATGGGTTGTTGCAACTTACGCTGAAACTGGATTCCCATCAGTCACCTTAAGCCTGAGCGCGAGTCAATTGAATCCTTCACTCAATGGATTAGCCCTTGCAGCCTTAGCATCTGCACTTGGCGCAATCGCTACTCGTGGCATTTTCCGAAGAATAGTTGGTGCAGTCATCGCTTCATTGGGCCTAGGAATTTGCGTGCTAACTCTTAACTTGATCAACAACTTGAATGATTTCTTGGGTCTACAGTTCGAGCAGGCCATAGGACGTGAAGTAACTGGCTGGGTTTCCGAAACTTCACATTACGGTCTGCTTGTGATTCCAGCGGGATTTGTTATTGCACTATGCGGCCTTGGGATCGCAGTTAAGTCATTTGATACTGGGATGTCACGACGTTACGAACGAAAATCTTCAAGCGAGTTGGAACTTACGCCGTGGCAGGCGATGGATCAAGGAATTGACCCGACAATCCAGAGTTAATCAAGTCAACAGTTAGAATAATAAAGCATCGCCTAAAGGAGAACTAATGTCAGACTCACATGAAGATCACGGACACACTGTTGCAGCTTGGACTGCAGTTTCAATTGCTATGGTCGGATTTTTGGTTGGTTGCATCGGTGTTGTAATCGCAACTCCAATGGTTTTCTGGATCGGCGTAGCACTTCTTCCGATAGCTGGCATTGCCGGCAAAGTCCTAGCTCTACTGGGCTACGGCAAGCAAACTAATAAACCTTTACTCTAGACACCAAACTAGGACGCAGGTTCTGCTTCAGTTGATGCAAGTGCCCAAGAAAGGCAAATCATGACTTCTGTTCTGGATTCAATCATCCAGGGAGTTAAAGAAGATCTTGCGGTGCGAAAAAATCAAGTCTCACTCAATGAATTGAAAGCACTTGTTGACCAAGTTCCAAATGCGTTGCCAGCCGCGGACTTGCTTCTAGGGAATCCCTTTAGCGTGATAGCGGAAGTAAAGCGCGCCAGTCCCAGCAAAGGACACCTTTCTGATATCCAAGACCCAGCCTCGCTAGCTTTTGAATATCAAAGTGGCGGTGCACAAGTGATTAGTGTGCTTACCGAAGAACGTAGATTCAGTGGCAGCCTAGCTGACCTTGATGCAGTTCGACGTAAAGTATCAATTCCAATTCTGCGCAAAGACTTTATGGTTGATGATTACCAAGTTTGGGAAGCGCGGGCTCACGGTGCTGACTTAATCTTGCTGATAGTTGCAGGTCTAGGTGATAACCAACTTATTGAACTTAACAATCTTGCTAGCGAACTTGGAATGTCTGTACTTGTCGAAGTTCACGATGAATCAGAACTCGATCAAGCGTTAGCGATAAATCCAAAGCTATTGGGAGTAAACGCCCGCAACTTAAAGACCCTAGAAGTCAGCCTGGACGTTTGCCACACCTTAATTCCTCAAATCCCAGACCATATTTTAGCAATTGCGGAATCGGGAATTTCGAGCACTAATCAGGTGGAAGCATTGGTTTCAAGCGGTGCCAGAGCCGTATTGGTTGGTGAAGCCTTGGTTACAGGTGGTACTCCTGCCGAAACTGTCAGAGAATGGACTCAGGCGGGAATCCAGGCTCGCCGAGAATTTTTATTGAATCGTTCTTAGGACTGGCAAAATGACAGCAAGCGATGTTGTATCGGTGCCAGACCTTCGTGGGCACTTCGGTAAATTCGGCGGAAGATTTGTGCCTGAAGCCCTTATGGCAGCACTTGATGAACTCGATGAGGCATTTCGCAAAGCCTCGGTTGACCCAAGTTTCTTGAAGCAACTTCGCGAACTTCAGATCAATTACACGGGTCGTCCAAGTCCGATCACTGAGGCTAAGAGATTCTCTGAGCACGCTGGTGGCGCAACTATCCTGTTAAAGCGCGAAGACTTGAATCACACGGGATCGCACAAGATTAATAACGTACTGGGTCAGGGACTACTAACTCAGCGAATGGGCAAGAAGCGAGTTATCGCAGAAACTGGCGCTGGACAACATGGTGTAGCAACAGCAACCGTAGCTGCACTACTGGGTCTTGAATGTGTCGTTTACATGGGCGAAGAAGATACCAAGCGCCAAGCGCTAAATGTTGCCCGAATGAAATTACTTGGTGCAACGGTCGTTCCGGTAACTGTAGGCAGTCGCACCCTCAAGGACGCCATCAATGAAGCCATGCGTGACTGGGTTGCGAATGTGGAAACGACCCACTACATGCTTGGCACAGTTGCCGGCCCAGCTCCATTCCCAGAAATGGTCCGAGACTTTCATCGCGTCATCGGAGATGAATCACGCGAGCAAATGTTAAGTCGTTATGGTCGCCTGCCAGATGTGGTTGCTGCCTGCGTGGGTGGTGGATCAAATGCAATTGGAATCTTTACCGCATTCATTAGTGATGCCAACGTTCGACTACTTGGTCTAGAAGCTGGTGGAGATGGAATTGAAACCGGTCGCCATGCATCGACAATCGTTGGTGGAGCAGTTGGAGTTCTCCATGGCGCTCGGTCCTACATAATGCAAGATGACGATGGTCAAACTATTGAAAGCCACTCGATTTCTGCTGGCCTGGATTATCCAAGCGTTGGTCCAGAGCACGCTTATCTCGCAGACATTGGACGTGCCGAATATCGCTCCGTCACAGATTTGGAAGCCATGCATGCATTCAAGTTACTTTGCGAGACCGAAGGCATCATTCCTGCAATTGAAACTGCGCACGCTTTGGCTGGGGCTATTGAGATTGGCAAGGAGCTGGGCGAAGGTGCAATTATCTTGATCAACCTTTCTGGCCGAGGCGATAAAGATGTTGAAACTGCTGCCAAATATTTTGGAATTGATTTATGAGTTTGTTGCACGACGCATTCGCGCGGGCTAAATCTGAAAATCGCGCAGCACTGATAGCGTACTTGCCTGCTGGCTATCCAACTGAAGATGGCGCAGTTGAATGTATTGCTGCGATGGTCGAAGGTGGGGTAGACATCGTTGAAATTGGATTCCCTTATAGCGATCCAGTTATGGATGGCCCAACCATCCAGGATGCAGTAAACATCTCGCTTGCGGGTGGAACTAAGTCTGCAACTGTAATCAACACGGTCAAGCGTGTCGCAGATCTTGGCGTTCCTGCCCTAGTCATGTCATATTGGAACCCAATTGAACGATATGGTGTGGACTCCTTCGCTGCAGATCTAAACGCAGCAGGCGGTGTTGGGGTAATCACACCTGACCTAACTCCAGAAGAAGCGGAAGACTGGATATCCGCATCGGATTCAAATGATGTTGATCGAGTATTCCTTGTCGCGCTTTCAAGTTCGGACGAAAGAATTGCAAAAGTTGCAAGCGCCACGACGGGCTTTATCTATGCTGGAGCGGTGATGGGTGTAACCGGTGCCCGTACCTCGTTATCTGATGCAATCGAAGGTTTGGTCGCCAAAGTGCGTCGCCACAGCGAACTACCGGTCGCAGTTGGTCTCGGTGTTTCTACTCCTGAACAAGCCCATGAAATTGCCCAGTACGCCGATGGCGTCATCGTGGGAAGTGCGTTTGTTACTGCGATCAAGAACGATGGCCCAGCTGGTGCCAAGGCTTTAGCACAAGCGCTATCCCAAGGCTTAGCTCGGTAAAACTGAGTACTTTGACCAAGTTTCGGTGCTTGGAAAAGTGCGACATAATTAATGGAACGTAAGTAATTACTTGAACAGCACCCTTAGTTAATTTTGGAGTTTTCGTGTCAGAAGAAAACATGAGCGCCAAGGCTGCAAAAGCCGCCGCTGCAGCCGCCCGCCAAGAAGCCGCTGCAATTGAGCAAAAGCGCCAGCGCAAGATTCGTATTATCGGGGGACTCGTTGTTGTTTCTGTTATGGCAGCATTAATTGCAATACCGTTGCTTACCAACAAAGAAGCAATCGTGCCCACAGATGCAGCCCTTCCAAAGAGTGTCACACCTGATACTTATGGCGTAAAAGTTGGGCCCGCCTGGACTGCAACAGACGCAGACAAGATTCCGCTCCTTCAAATTTGGGAAGATTTCCAGTGCCCAGCATGCGCAGGTTTCGAAGATGCATCAGGTGAAGCAATTCAAGAATTGATCGATGCTGGAAAAGTACGCGTAGAGTACCGTCCGACAATATTCTTAGATAAGAATCTGATGTCATCGAATACCGCTGCTGGTAACCCTGATTCATCTCAGCGGGCCACAATGGGATTTGGTTGTGCAGCAGATGCAGATGCAGCCGAGAAGTATCACGCTGGTGTTTTTAACAGTCAGCCAGCCGAAGAAGGCGCAGGATTTTCAAGCGATACTTTGGTTTCCATAGCTGAGTCTTCAGGAATCACAGGCAGTGCTCTGGACACTTTCAAAGATTGTTTATCTTCGGAAAAATACGCGGGTTGGGTTGCTAATTCCTATGCCGCATTTGATTCAGAAGGAGTCTCTTCTACACCAACTGGAATACTTAATGGCACAGAGTTAACTGGCGAAGTACTGTTTGATCCCACTCAGCTGACTGCCGCAATTGAAGCTGCAGCAAAGAGTTAAGTGATCTAACTAATTCATGTTATTGCCCCCAGCATTTATTCCAAGTCCATCGCAAAGCGTTTGGCAACTAGGTCCGGTGCCGCTTCGTGCGTACGCATTTTTTATCCTGGTTGGAATTTTTTTGGCGGTTTGGCTAGGTAACAAGCGTTGGATTGCGCGTGGTGGCTTGGGTGGGCAAGTGGCAGACATCGCTATGTGGGCTGTCCCATTTGGAATAGTTGGTGGTCGGCTCTACCACGTGATGACCGACTGGGAACTTTATTTCAGTGAGGGCGGCAAAGGGTTTCTGGCAACTTTCCGACTCTGGGAAGGTGGACTTGGAATCTGGGGAGCCCTTGCGCTGGGCGGAGTCGGAGCCTGGATCGGAGCCAAAAGACTTGGTGTTCCGTTTGCGCCGTTTGCAGACTCGATTGCACCTGGGGTTGCTTTTGCTCAAGCCATTGGACGTCTAGGTAATTGGTTTAATCAAGAACTCTTTGGACGTCCGACTACATTGCCTTGGGGCCTTGAAATTTCACCAGAGAATCGTCCGACCGAGTTCACTCAGTTCGAAACCTTTCACCCCACTTTCCTTTACGAAGCTCTTGCCTGCGTTGCAATCGGATTCTTTGTTATTTGGGCCGATAAGAGATATGTGATGGGGCACGGTCGCGTATTCGCACTTTATGCCGCTCTTTACTGCTCTGCTCGAGGGTTAATTGAAACTATGCGCATTGACGATGCCCGACACATACTAGGCATTCGTTTTAATGTCTTCACAGCGCTTTTCATTGGAGCTTTGGCACTTTTGTACTTGATTCGTTCGAGTGAAAAAAATCCTGGGCGAGAGCTTATGTCGGGTGGCAAATTAGTAATTCAAGGTCAGGAACCTGAGATTTATGCTGCTGCAACAGTCTCACCTAATGAGGAAACTTCTGAAGAGATTGAGGAGCAAGTTTCGGAGAGTTTAGATTCATCAACCGAGAGTTCTCTTGCCGTTCATGAAACTAAACCAAAACAACGCGGCCGCAGAGCAAAACCCAAAGGATAAACGTAAGTTCACAAGGTTCGCCAGGTTGAGCAGGTATTCTTGGAACTAACCTGCTGATAGGACACCAAGTGCGTCGCGCAAAAATTGTTTGCACCTTAGGTCCGGCTACTGCTACCCCTGAAATCATTAATGACCTAGTGTTTGCCGGTATGAATGTGGCCCGATTGAATCTCTCGCACGGCGATCAAGAAGTACATACTCGTTCTTACGAGATGGTACGTGCTGCATCAATCTCGTCAGGTAAGGGAGTGGGAATTCTTGCAGACTTACAAGGCCCAAAAATTAGGTTAGCCAGATTTACATCAGGACCAGTTGAACTAAAGTTAGGCGAATTATTCACGATTACTACCAGAGAAGTTCCCGGTGATTCAACAATTTGTGGTACCACGTACTCGGGATTACCTGGTGACTGTAAACCTGGAGATCGAATTCTCATTGATGACGGCAAGGTTGGTCTAGAAGTTCTTGAAGTTACACCGGATTCAGTCGTCACGCGAGTAACGCAAGCGGGAACTGTAAGTGACAACAAAGGTATCAATCTTCCTGGCGTTGCAGTGAGCGTTCCTGCGCTATCCGAAAAAGACATTTCTGATTTACGTTGGGCTTTGAAGCAAGGCGTCGACATGATTGCTCTTTCGTTCGTGCGAAATGCCGCAGATGTTGTCGACGTTCACAAGATTATGGATGAAGAGGGTCGCCGCATTCCGGTGATTGCGAAGATTGAAAAGCCGCAGGCCGTAGAAAATTTGAAGGAAATCATTGATGCCTTTGATGGCATTATGGTGGCGCGTGGTGACTTGGGTGTTGAGCTTCCACTTGAACAGGTTCCGATGGTTCAAAAGCGGGCGATTGAACTAGCTCGAGCGGCTACTAAGCCAGTGATTGTTGCGACTCAAATGCTCGAATCAATGATCAACTCAAATCGTCCAACCCGAGCTGAAGCTAGCGATGTGGCAAATGCAGTTTTAGATGGTGCAGACGCTTTAATGCTTTCTGGTGAAACCAGTATTGGAATTGACCCAATTCACGTGGTTGAGACCATGAGTAGGATCATGACTCACATCGAATTCGAAGCACTCGAGAAGCTGCCCAAACTTGCCGATGATGCCCAAGGTCAGACGGCAAAGGCCATGTGTTTAGCAGCGGTTGACGTGGCATCCCATGTTGAAGCCGTCAGTTTGGTTGCATTTACTGAAACGGGAAGTTCAGCCCGACTTGTCGCTCGCCACCGAAGCAGGACTCGAATTATGGCATTTACGCCAAACGAACACGTACGCAACCAACTTTCCTTGGTTTGGGGAACCGAGACCTTCTTGGTTCCTCGGGTGTCGCACACTGACGAAATGGTGGCACAACTCGACAAAATTCTTTTGGACTTTGGAATTTTCAAGATGCATGACCCAATCGTGGTTATTGCAGGTGTTCCACCGGGCGTACCTGGATCAACAAATGGCATGCGAGTGCACCAATTGGGGCATGGCGCAGATAACGCCTAGGCGTTTATCTGCGCCCAATAAGCGCCGCGCAATCTAGATAACGCCTAGGCGTTATCTGCGCCCAATAAGCGCCGCGCAATCCAGATAACGCCTAGGCGTTTATCTGCGCCTAATTGCCACAGCAACCTGCTAAAGTGGGGAAAGCTTGAAAGCACGCCATCCTTTAACACCTGTCCCGTGAGGCAGGAAAGGAGGTAAGAAGATGACGCACGACTTTGAGCCGCAAGGACACGCAATCCTTGATTCCAGCGATATTTCTCGCGCTTTAACCCGTTTAGCTCATGAAATTGTTGAGCGCACTCAGGGTGCCACCAACTTAACCTTGATGGGTATTCCAACTCGAGGCGCATTCCTTGCCAATCGTCTCGGCCAAAAGATTTCTGAAATCCAAGGCAGTCCAGTTTCGGTCGGCGCAATTGACATCACGATGTATCGAGACGATCTTCGGTCGCGTCCCGCACGAGCTTTACTCCCAACAACCATCCCAATCGAGGGAATCGAAGGTCGCTTGGTGATCTTGGTTGATGATGTGCTTTTCTCGGGACGAACCATTCGAGCTGCCTTAGATGCTCTTTCTGAGCACGGCCGCCCAGAACTTGTTCAGCTTGCGGTACTCGTTGATCGCGGGCACCGTGAGCTTCCGATTCGGCCAGATTATGTCGGCAAAAACCTGCCAACATCTCGCACTGAAAAAATTCAAGTCAACTTAGTTGAACACGACGGCATCGACGAAGTTCGAATTGTGCGTGAATCATGAAGCACCTTTTAAGCGCTGCAGACTTAAGTTACGACGATGCCATTTTGGTTTTAGACACGGCAAAACAGCTCGCTGCTGCCACTGAACAGGGTGTCGGCAAACTTCCACCACTTCGCGGTCGCACGGTTGTAAATCTTTTCTATGAAGATTCAACTCGCACGCGAATTTCTTTTGAAGCTGCTGCTAAAAGATTAAGCGCAGACGTTATCAACTTCTCAGCTAAAGGTTCGAGCGTTTCTAAAGGTGAAAGCCTGAAAGATACTGCGCTGACGCTTGAAGCCATGGGTGCTGATGCAGTAGTAATTCGCCATAACAGCAGCGGTGCACCACATAGATTGGCAAATGCTGGATGGATTTCTGGGGGAGTTGTAAATGCTGGCGACGGGACGCACGAACATCCAACGCAAGCACTGTTAGATGCCTTTACGCTGCGTAATCATCTTCGAAATGGCGAAGGGGACTTAACGGGCGTGAATGTAACCATAGTTGGCGACATCTTGCACAGTCGGGTTGCACGATCAAATGTCTTGCTGCTAAACACGCTCGGCGCAAAAGTTCGAGTAGTTGCGCCGCCAACTTTGCTTCCGTATGGCGTTGAAGATTGGGATTGCGAAGTTTCCTATGATCTCGATGCATCCTTAGAAGGCTCTGATGCTGTAATGATGTTGCGCGTACAGCGCGAGCGAATGAACGCTGCTTACTTTCCAAATGCGCACGAGTACAGCAGTAGGTATGGGTTGAACGTGACTCGAATGAATCGCCTTGCCGAATCGGCAGTAATTATGCACCCAGGTCCGATGAACCGAGGTATGGAAATTTCAGCAGATGTCGCGGATTCCCAACGCTCAGTGATTGTCGAGCAAGTAGCCAACGGCGTAAGTGTGCGCATGGCTGTCCTGTACTTAATTCTTGGTGGATCGGAGTCAATGTAATGACTAGCTACGTAATCAAAAATGTCGCAATTTTGGATGGCAATCCAACTGACATTGTTGTTAAAGATGGCATCATCGTTCAGATCGGTTCTGGCTTGACTGCAGACAAGACCGTAGACGGTTCAGGCTGTGTTGCATTGCCTGGTCTAGTTGACCTTCACACTCACTTACGTGAACCTGGCCGCGAAGATGCTGAAACGGTTTTATCTGGAAGTCGCGCTGCAGCAATGGGTGGATTTACTGCAGTCCATGCGATGGCAAACACCAATCCAGTTGCTGATACCGCAGGTGTTGTTGAGCAAGTTTGGCGACTTGGACAAGAAGCAGGATTGGTAGATGTCCGCCCTGTTGGCGCAGTCACTATGGGTCTTGAGGGAACTGCGCTTGCTGAACTAGGTGCGATGGCGGATAGCGCCGCAGCAGTTCGAGTGTTCAGTGATGACGGTAAGTGTGTACATGATGCTGCGTTGATGCGTCGAGCCCTTGAGTATGTAAAGGCTTTTGATGGCGTAGTTGCCCAGCATGCTCAAGAACCAAGATTGACTGAAGGCGCCCAAATGAATGAAGGCGTTGTTTCTGGAAAGTTGGGCCTTGCCGGCTGGCCAGCAGTCGCTGAAGAAGCAATCATCGCGCGTGACGTGCTGCTCGCACACCATGTTGGTTCACGATTGCACGTGTGCCATCTTTCGACTGCGGGCAGTGTCGAAATCATTCGTTGGGCTAAGTCCCGCGGAATCAATGTCACCGCTGAAGTCACACCACATCACTTGTACTTCACTGACGAGGTCGTTGAATCCTACGATCCGATCTTTAAGGTCAACCCACCGCTTCGGACTAAAGCAGATGTCGAAGCCGTTCGTGCCGGTTTAGCAGATGGAACTATCAACATTGTGGCAACTGACCATGCACCACATCCTTCCGAAGATAAGGATTGCGAATGGACTGCCGCAGCTTTTGGCATGACTGGCCTGGAAAGCGCGCTAAGTGTGGTGTACGAAACTATGGTGCGAACCGGACTAATGAATTGGACTGCAGTTGCAGATCGAATGTCGGTAGCACCGGCTCAAATTGGCCGAGTCAGCACCCAGGGCCAGCCAATTGAAGTTGGTTCCCCAGCAAACTTGGTAATTTTTGATCCCCGTGCAAGTCAAGAAGTGGACGCACGAAAGACTGTAAGCGCAAGTCGTAATACCCCGTACGCAGGACGCACCCTTCCCGGCAAAGTTGTTGCAACGTTCTATCGCGGTAAACCAACTGTGCTGAACGGAGAACTTAACGCATGACCCGAGCCGTCCTAGTACTTGAAGATGGTCAAGTATTTACAGGTCGTTCATATGGTGCCGATGGAAGTGCTTTTGGCGAAGCCGTTTTCTCAACTGGAATGACGGGCTACCAAGAGACAATTACTGACCCTTCCTACTGTGGCCAAGTAGTTGTGCAAACTGCTCCGCACATTGGAAACACTGGCTGGAACGACGAAGACGACGAATCACAACAGATTTGGGTCTCAGGTTACGTAGTCCGTGACCCAGCTCGCCGCCCATCAAACTGGCGCTCAACCATAAGTCTTGATGATGAACTTCGAAACCAAAATGTAGTTGGCATTAGTGATGTTGATACTCGCGCTTTGACAAGACACTTACGCGAGCACGGCGCGATGCGTGTTGGAATCTTTTCTGGCACAGCTGCTGAACAAGATATCGAATCAATGTTGAACAAAGTTCGTGAAGTTCCAGAAATGTCTGGCGCAAGCTTTTCCGAAACTGTTTCTACTAAGCAAACTTACGTAGTTCCTGCAGTCGGTACCAAGAAGTTTCAAGTTGCGGCTCTTGACTTAGGAATTAAGTCGATGACTCCGCATTTGATGGCCCAGCGAGGGATTGAAGTTCATGTCGTACCCGCAAACATCTCGGCTGAAGATTTGTTAGCAGCCGGCCCAGATGGCATCTTCGTTTCAAATGGCCCAGGTGATCCGGCAACTGCGTTACATGCAATTTCACTTGTGCAAGCAACACTTGATGCCAAGCGACCATTCTTTGGCATCTGTTTTGGGAATCAAATCTTAGGACGTGCGCTGGGTTTTGGTACCTACAAACTTCGTTACGGACACCGTGGAATCAATCAGCCAGTTATGGATCTCACGACTAACAAAGTTGAAGTGACTGCACATAACCATGGGTTTGCAGTTGATGCGCCGATTGATCGAGACTCCCAAACGCCTTACGGCACAGTTCGAGTAAGTCATGTATGTCTAAATGACAATGTGGTTGAAGGTTTGGAATGTGTAGACGTTCCAGCATTCAGTGTTCAGTACCATCCTGAAGCAGCCGCTGGCCCGCATGATTCGGCTTACTTGTTTGATCGATTTGTTGAACTGATGGAGGGTAAGCGCTAATGCCTCGTCGCAGTGACATCAAATCCGTAATGGTAATTGGTTCAGGACCGATTGTTATCGGCCAAGCCTGTGAATTCGATTACTCCGGAACTCAAGCTTGTCGAGTGCTCAAGGCTGAAGGCCTTCGAGTAATTCTGGTTAACAGCAATCCTGCGACAATCATGACTGATCCAGAGTTTGCCGACGCTACTTACATCGAGCCGATCACTCCCGAAGTAGTTGCCACGATCATTGAACGAGAGCGGCCCGACGCGCTACTTCCAACTCTTGGCGGTCAGACCGCCCTTAACACAGCTATCGCATTGTTTAAAAATGGCGTCTTGGATAAATACAACGTAGAACTAATCGGTGCCGACGTTGATGCCATCGAACGCGGTGAAAACCGCGAGTTATTCCGCCAGATTGTTGCTGACATTGGTGGCGAAAGTGCAAAGTCTTTTGTTTGTCACACCATGCAGGATTGCTTAGATGGCGTAAAAGTACTTGGTTACCCGGTTGTCGTCCGGCCATCTTTCACGATGGGTGGCGCTGGCTCAGGTATTGCCTATAGCGAAGAAGATTTACATCGAATTGCTGGACTTGGATTGCAAGCCAGCCCAACGACTGAAGTTCTTCTCGAGGAATCAATCATTGGCTGGAAAGAATACGAACTTGAGTTAATGCGCGACAACAAAGACAACGTCGTAGTCGTTTGTTCCATTGAAAACGTTGACCCAATGGGTGTTCATACTGGCGATTCCATAACAGTTGCGCCTTCAATGACTCTCACCGATCGCGAGTTTCAAAAGCTTCGCGACCTTGGCATCGCAATCATTCGCGCAGTAGGTGTAGATACCGGTGGTTGCAACATTCAATTCGCAGTCAATCCGGCAGATGGTCGCATCATTGTGATCGAAATGAACCCACGAGTTTCGCGATCATCAGCTCTTGCCAGTAAGGCAACTGGATTCCCGATAGCAAAGATCGCTGCGCGCCTAGCAATCGGTTACACCCTCGATGAAATTCCAAATGACATCACCAAAGAAACTCCAGCCTCATTCGAGCCGTCTTTAGATTACGTAGTTGTAAAGATTCCACGATTCGCATTTGAGAAGTTCCCAAATGCAGACCAGACGTTAACTACAACCATGAAATCAGTGGGTGAGGCGATGGCAATCGGCCGCAACTTCACCGAAGCCTTACACAAGGCACTTCGCTCGATAGAGCGTAAAGAAAATCTATTTGTCTGGTCTCAAGATCCAAAGTCAATAGACATCGCTGACTTGCTAACAAAAATGAAGATTCCAACCGATGGTCGCCTAAACCAAGTCCAGTTGGCACTTTGGGCTGGGGCATCTGTCGAACAAGTATTTGAAGCCACCAAGATTGATCCTTGGTTTTTGGATCAAATCGTTTTGCTTTGCGAAGTTGCCCGTGAACTCAAAGCTGAATCAGCACTGGATCGCCGAACTATCGTTGCGGCTAAGCGTCACGGATTCTCAGATGCGCAGATTGGATTGATTCGGGGAATTTCCGAAGCTGAAGTTCGCGGAATCCGCCACACCCTAGATGTTCGCCCGGTATACAAAACTGTCGATACTTGCGCAGCCGAATTTGCTGCACTCACGCCTTATTACTACTCCTCGTATGACCAGGAAACTGAAGTTCTGCCGCGTGCTAACCCGGCAGTCATAATTCTTGGTTCTGGACCTAACCGCATTGGACAAGGAATTGAATTTGATTATTCCTGTGTCCACGCCTCGCTCACTTTGCGAGAAAAGGGTTTAGACACCATCATGATCAACTGCAACCCGGAGACAGTCTCAACTGACTATGACACTTCAAGTCGCCTTTACTTCGAGCCACTCACTCTGGAAGACGTCCTTGAAGTAATCCATGCGGAAACTTTGGCTGGACCGGTGCTTGGCGTAATCACTCAGCTTGGTGGCCAAACTCCTCTTGGTTTAGCGCAAGGCCTTAAGGACGCAGGTGTGACATTACTTGGAACTGCGCCAGAGGCAATTCACCTTGCCGAAGAGCGCGGCGCTTTTGGCGAAGTCCTCGAAAAGGCCGGATTGCCATCACCAGAACACGGTATGGCTACTTCGTTTGAGGATGCCCGAGAAATTGCAAATCGAATCGGCTATCCAGTCCTGGTTCGCCCATCATTTGTACTTGGTGGCCGTGGCATGGAAATTGTTTACGACGAAACTATGTTGCACGATTACCTAACGCGAGCAGCGCAAGTCAATCCGGAGCATCCTGTTCTGGTAGATCGCTTCTTAGATGATGCAATTGAAATCGATGTTGATGCACTTTATGACGGAACTGAACTTTATCTCGGTGGCGTTATGGAACACATCGAAGAAGCTGGAATCCATTCTGGTGACTCCGCTTGTTCACTTCCGCCTTACACGCTTGGTCCTGCTGAAATCGACCGGATCCGAACTTCAACGCTTGGAATTGCAAAAGGTGTTGGCGTACGCGGCCTGCTAAATGTGCAATACGCCCTAGCTAATGGAATTTTGTATGTACTCGAAGCGAACCCTCGTGCTTCGCGCACGGTGCCATTCGTTTCCAAGGCAACTGGCATCTCATTGGCAAAAGCTGCAGCTCGAATCGCAGTAGGGGATTCAATCGCAACCCTTCGCAAGGAAGGCTTCTTGCGCCCAGTTGGTGACGGCGGGGATGCACCAGTTGGAAGCGCAGTGAGCGTTAAGGAAGCAGTTCTACCATTTGCCAGATTTATGGGCGTGGACACAGTGCTTGGCCCTGAAATGAAATCAACCGGCGAAGTTATGGGAATCGATGTGGACTTTGGAACTGCGTTTGCCAAATCCCAACTTGCTGCTTACCGCGATGGCCTGCCGCAAAGCGGTTCGGTGTTTGTCTCGGTTGCCGATCGAGATAAAGATCAGTCAGTTGCGCCAGTTCGAAAGCTAGTTGAAATGGGCTTCACCATCATGGCCACTGAGGGAACTGCAGCATTTTTGAAGCAACATGGCATAGAGAGCAAATTGGTCGCAAAACAGCACGTTGGATCAAGTGAAGGTTTGAAAACCACGGTTGAGGCAATCATGGATGGCGACATCGACTTAGTAGTAAATACGCCTTACGGAACTGGCGCCCGGCGTGACGGTTACGAGATTCGAATGGCAACCGTACTTGCAAACACTGCTTCCATCACCACAGTTCAAGGTTTGGCCGCAGCAGTTGAAGGCATTGCATCTTTGCAAGCTGGACCGATGAAGGTTAAATCGATTCAGGAACACGTTGCCGAGTTGAACGAATTGCTGGCGAAGCAATCATGACTGCAAAACAAATGAAGTGCACAATCCGTTCGATTGCACCTGTTGGAAATTACCTGCACCTAGTTTTAGATGCACCTGAAGTCACGGAAGTGCAGCCTGGGCATTTTGCAGCGGTAGCAGTTGGCGGTGTTGGTGGCGGAATGCTGTTGCGTCGGGCATTCTCAATTCATAAATCAATTCCTGGAGATTCAATTGAGATTATCTTTGCCCCGCACGGGCAGGGAACTCAATGGCTGGCAACTCAAGATGCTGGAGACGTCATCGATGTCATAGCTCCACTCGGCAAACCATTCGTTCTACCGCGTCAACCAATTCCGTGCGTAATTGTCGCTGGTGGTTACGGCGCTGCTCCGATGGAACTTTTGGCACGAGAATTGCGCAGTCGAGGTTGTCGCGTTGACGTTGTGCTTGGCGCAGCCACGCAGGAAAAGCTCTTTGGCGTCCTAGATCTAAAGGGTGTCGCAGATTCCGTAATTGTCACAACTGATGATGGCACCTCCGGTGTTAGAGGCCGAGTAACTGATGTTCTTGGTGAATTGATCCAGAAGAACAACTCACAAGCGGTTTACGCGTGTGGTCCGATGCCTATGTTGCATGCGGTGGCAAAGGTTTCTCAAGACAATGGCGCATTTAGTCAATGCGCAGTCGAAGAATCCATGGCGTGTGGCATTGGGGTTTGCATGACCTGCGTACTTCCAGTCATTGGTGATGATGGCGTAACTCGCATGGCTCGCTCTTGCGTTGATGGTCCTGTCTTCCGCGGCGATCGGGTTCGCTGGGATGACGTAAACACAGTTCCAAGTGATGCGTTTGGTGCGCCACGACCAGGCGGTCACTGATGACAATTGACCTTTCGACCAGTCTTGGCTCACTTCAACTTTCTGCCCCAACTCTGACTGCATCAGGATGCGCTGCTGCAGGTAAAGAGCTCGCGCAGTTTGGCGATGTATCAACGCTTGGCGCTGTTGTAACCAAGAGCATCATGATGGAACCTCGCTCCGGGCGACCTACGCCGCGAATGGCAGAAACACCTAGCGGCATGCTCAATTCCATCGGATTACAGGGCCCTGGCATTGAATCCTTTTTAGAAAATGATTTAGCTTGGCTACGTGCAAACAACGTCACGACGATTGTTTCGATTGCTGGAAACAACGTTGATGAATTTGGTGAACTTGCCCGAATTCTGACCAAAGTCGAAGGCGTCGATGGGCTTGAAGTAAACATTTCCTGCCCAAATGTGGAATCACGGGGTCAAGTGTTTGCCTGCAATCCGCACTCAGCGGCTCAAGTTATCGAAACAGTTCGATCAGTTTGGCATTCTGATGCGCCAGTCTTGGCAAAACTTTCGCCAGATGTCACCGACATTGTGGAAATTGCTCAAAGTGTTGTTGAAGCCGGCGTTGATGGCGTATCGATGATCAACACTTTGCTCGGCATGGTTATAGATGTAGATCAAATGAAGCCGATGTTGGGTGGGCGAACCGGCGGACTTTCCGGGCCAGCTATTCGCCCAGTGGCAGTCCGCGCGATTTATCAAGTACATGCTGCGCTACCGCACTTACCAATTCTTGGCATGGGTGGTATTCGCACTGGACATGACGCACTTGAGTTCATTGCCGCAGGTGCCAGTGCAGTCAGTATCGGCACGGTTGTATTTGGCGACCCAGGTGCGCCATGGCGGATTGCCAACGAACTAGAGCAGGAACTTCAATCTCGCGGCTACAACTCGCTCAGCGAAGTTGTTGGCCTGGCACATCAGAATTAGAGGGATTAAAAATGTCTAAAGCTCCGATCGCAGTCGCCCTAGACGCACCAGACCTTGCAACAGCTCGCGAGTGGGCTGCTGCAGTTGCACCTCATGTCCAAGTTGTGAAAGTTGGCCTTGAGGTATTCCTGCGCGACGGTCATGACGCAGTTCACGTCGCTCGAGAAGCAAGCGGTTGTGACATCTTTCTTGACGTAAAACTTCATGACATTCCGGCGACCGTCGCAGGCGCTGCACATGCGGTAGCAAAGTTAAGTCCTAAGTACTTAACAGTGCATGCCTCCGGGGGGCAGGAGATGGTGAAAGCCGCGGTTGAAGCCTTGCCAGATACTTACGTCACTGCGGTTACTATCTTGACTTCACTTTCGCAGGATCAACTTGCAGCCATGGGCTGGAATGGAACCGCGAAAGATATCGTCAAACGGTTAGCATCACAATCAGTTGCTGCTGGAGCTCGAGCAATTGTTTGCTCCCCGCAGGAAGTTGCAGCAGTGCGAACCGAAGTAGGGCCTGAAATCGTTTTGATAACTCCAGGAGTTCGCCCAGCTGGATCTGATTCTGGTGATCAAAAGCGAATTGCTACTCCTGAACAAGCTCTGGCCGATGGCGCCAACTTATTGGTGATTGGTCGACCGATTACTGCGGCTGGGAATATTGCTGAAGCTGCCGCATTGATTGCTAGTAACATAGCGAAATGGCCATACCAGTCTTAACGCATGAGCAGCACATTGCACCAGCGCGTCATATCACGGGTCTTGGCACAATCAAGGCACGAATGCCCAAGTCCGTTTTGTTTGGAGTAAACCGATGAGCGCACATTTAGTTGTGCTCTCTGGACCAAGCGGTGTTGGAAAATCATCTGTGATTCGCGAAGCCCTTAAGGCACTTCCAACAACTTGGCTTTCAGTATCTGCCACCACTCGACCCCCACGTCCAGGTGAAGTGCACGGCGAGAACTATTTTTATGTCAGCCAAGAAGAATTCGACCGCATGATCGCAAACGATGAGTTGCTGGAGTGGGCAGAATTTGCAGGCAATCGCTACGGCACCCCGCGCGGTTTCGCTGAAGAAAAGTTGGCTCAAAACATCCCAGTGCTCCTAGAAATTGAAGTGCAAGGAGCTCGTCAGGTTAGAGACTCGATGCCAGACGCAGTCCTAGTTTTTCTAGAGCCACCAGCTTGGGCAGACCTAGAAGCACGCCTGGCTGGCCGGGGGACTGAGACTGCCACACAAATCCAAGAGCGATTGGATGTTGCTCTAAAAGAGTTGGAATCATCGGGTTTCTTCGATCATGTGATCGTAAATGACGACGTTTCGCGGGCAGCCCGCGAGTTGGTACAATATCTCCAATAGAAGTTTTCCCGAATCACTGATTTCAAGGAGTCCAACGTGACTGCAGCTGCTCCAGAGGGCATCACCAACCCACCGATTGACGAACTTTTGGCCGTCGCGGACTCCAAGTATGCCTTGGTTATTTACGCAGCCAAGCGTGCGCGTCAGATCAATGCATACTACTCACAACTTGGTGAAGGTCTCCTTGAATATGTTGGTCCACTAGTTGAATCAGGCAATCAAGAAAAGCCATTGTCGATTGCACTTCGCGAAATCAACGAAGGCAAGTTGACCATCGAGCCGGAAACTGCTGCTTAAGTCGGTTCATCCGACCGTAGTTATCGGAACTTTCCGTGACTTCCGCTGCACGATCAAAATCACTCAACATCGTTCTTGGTGTTAGTGGTGGCATTGCTGCTTACAAAGTTGCATCCATACTTCGGTTACTAACTGAAGCCGGTCACAACGTTCAAGTAGTTCCAACTGCAGCTGCGCTAAATTTTGTTGGCTCCGCAACCTGGGAAGCGCTTTCCGGCAATCCACTCATTTCTGAAGTTTGGGATGACGTAGCTGATGTGCCGCACGTGCGCATTGGCCAAGCCGCGGATTTAGTAATTGTCGCGCCAGCTACTGCAGATTTACTTTCCCGCGCAGCTAATGGCGCTGCTAATGACTTGCTCACAAATGTTTTGCTTACCGCAACGTGCCCAATCGTTTTTGCTCCAGCAATGCACACTGAGATGTGGCTCAATGCAGCGACTCAAGAAAATGTTGCAACCTTGCGCTCTCGTGGATCAATCGTCATAGATCCAGCAGATGGTCGACTAACTGGATCTGATAGCGGTCCTGGTCGATTGCCTGATGCTGAAGAAATTGTCTCGGTAGCACTAGGTGTATTCAGCGAACAAGATCTGCTAGGTCAAGACATTGTTATCACTGCGGGTGGAACTCGAGAGTTCTTAGATCCAGTTCGCTTTCTAGGGAATAGTTCCAGTGGCAAGCAAGGGGTTGCGCTCGCGATTGCGGCTCGAGATCGCGGCGCAAAAGTCACATTGATTTGTGCCAATGTTTCAGTCTCGATGCCTGCGGGGGTAAAAGTTGAAGCGGTAATCACTGGTGATGACATGCATGCGGCCGTAATGGAGGCTTCAATGTCTGCAGATGCAATTGTTATGGCAGCAGCTGTTGCAGATTACAAACCCAAATCAACTCAAAGCGCGAAGATGAAAAAATCCGATGATGGCTCGGCGCCAACGATTGAGTTAATTCGTACAACAGATATCTTGGCCGACTTGGTAACCCATCGGAAATCGCACCCAAACCAAGTGATTGTTGGGTTTGCCGCTGAAACTGGCGATGACCACGGCTCAGTTCTTGAGCATGGAATAGCCAAATTGCAACGCAAGGGATGTGACTTGTTGGTAATTAACGAAGTTGGCCCCAACTTAGCTTTTGGAACTGATGACAATGAAGTTACAATTTTGACTCGCGAGCCCGCCTCACAAACGACAGTTTCGAAAACCTCAAAGACCCAGATAGCACACGCAATCTGGGATGCCGTAATCGCGTTTCAGCATCAAGGCTGACGACTGCAAAGGATGGGCAACTTGCCCATCCGGTTTAGCAATACTCAAACGTCACCTGCTAAAGTTCTATCAGATTTGCGCACTTGATCAGGAGCCCCTAAGTATGCGCGCAAGCCACATACTTTTTTCTCTATAGAGGGGCGATTACATGTCCGGTCGTTTATTCACTTCTGAATCCGTAACTGAAGGTCATCCAGACAAGATGGCAGATCAGATTTCTGATGCCATTCTTGATGATCTTTTAGCTCAAGATCCAAAGAGCCGAGTTGCCGTGGAAACCATGCTGACAACTGGACAAATCCACGTTGCTGGTGAAGTTACGACTAGCGGATTTGCCGACGTGATGGCACTTGTTCGCACCGTGGTGAACGAAATTGGCTACGACAGTTCCGAAAAAGGCTTCGATGGCAACTCTTGTGGAATTTCAGTATCTATCGGTGCACAGTCGCCAGACATCGCACAAGGCGTAGACGATGCATTCGAAGAGCGGGTTTCAGGATCAGAAGATCCACTGGACCGCCAAGGTGCCGGCGACCAAGGATTGATGTTTGGTTACGCGTCGGATGACACACCAGAACTTATGCCGCTACCAATCACAATCGCTCACCGTCTAGCTGAGCAACTAACTTCAGTTCGTAAGTCCGGCCAGATGGCTTACCTTCGCCCCGACGGTAAGACTCAAGTAACCATTGAATACGACGGAGATCGTCCAGTTCGCCTCGACACAGTTGTGGTTTCTTCCCAGCACGCAGAAAACATTGATTTAGACAAGCAACTTGCGCCAGAAGTGCGTGCACTTGTAGTTGAGCCGATTCTTGCCAAGTTCGACATCGACGCAACAGACTTCAAACTGTTGGTAAATCCAACTGGCAAGTTCGTTGTTGGTGGACCAATGGGTGATGCTGGCCTAACCGGCCGAAAGATAATCGTTGACACTTACGGTGGCATGGCTCGTCATGGTGGTGGCGCTTTCTCAGGTAAAGATCCATCAAAGGTTGACCGGTCAGCAGCGTATGCCATGCGTTGGGTTGCAAAGAATGTTGTTGCTGCCGGTTTAGCTAAGCGTTGTGAAGTACAGGTTGCTTACGCCATCGGCAAGGCACACCCAGTCGGCGTATTCGTGGAAACTTTTGGAACCGGAACAGTTCCAGAAGAAAACATTCGCCAAGCAGTTTTGAAAGTATTCGATCTTCGCCCAGCCGCGATCATCGCAGACCTAGAACTTCTAAACACCAATGTCGTTAAGTACCGCCCAACAGCGGCATACGGACACTTCGGCCGCCCAGGATTCACTTGGGAGCGCACGGATCGCGCCGAAGCACTTAAGGCCTCAATCTAAACCAAGCAATCTCCAAACAAAGGGTCAGGATTTTTCCTGACCCTTTGTCTTTGCCCACAGATAACTTGCGTGCGAAGAATTGCGATCCAACCGAGTTCAAGCTCTGAAATTCCTGTGAAACAAAGCCGAACGTCTAAAAAGCAATTTATGCCAAAATCTGATGGCATAAATTGCGGGTTCGGCGTGTTTGCACAGGAATGAAAGAGGGCGGCTGCTCAAACCCGTAAGTCACGGGCCGATGGGGGTTCGGCGTGTTTGCACCCAAGGGTAAGCACGTAAAGTCAACACCAATACGTCTGTCAGATAAGAATGAAAGACTGTTCCCGTGAGTGACGATCAACTGAGCCTGGTCCCAGGCAAAAAGAAGCTGGTAAAGGCAGAAGTTCCGATTGCCAAAAATGCTCCGGTGGCTCACATCATCATCGACAGCCCCCTCCCACATCTTGATCGAGTATTCGATTACGCAGTTCCCGAGAAGTTTTCTGAGACTGCCCAACCTGGAGTTCGCGTCCGAGTTCGATTCGCTGGAAAGCTAACTGATGGCTGGCTAATCTCACGTTCGGATGAAAGCGAACACCCAGGAACGCTCGCAGCATTAACCAATGTGATTTCGCCTGAAGTCGCCTTAATCCCTGAAGTCCTTGAACTCGCGCAATCAGTTATGGCTCGTCAAGCTGGAACACTTTCGGATGTTTTACGCAGCGCGATCCCAAACCGTCATGCAGCAGCCGAAGCAACAGAGTTCCCCGAATCGCCAAACGTTGTCGACATCGAACCAACTGCTTGGGCTGATTACGTAGGTGGTTCTGCGCTAATTAAACGAACGATTGCAAGTGAGGCGCCTCGGGCAATCGTCACCACAGGTTGCGATGATCCAGCCACATTGATTGCGCAATATGCAATTACTATTTCCGCAAACCATGGAAACATCGCAGTTGTTGTCCCAGATCGCGCTGCAATTGATCGAGTTATCGAATCTCTCGTTTCACTTGGTTGCCCAAAATCTGCAGTCGCCATCCTGGCGGCCGATGATGGCCCAGCCCAGAGATATCGCAACTGGCTTTCTGTACTTAGAGGTACTGCAAGCATTGTGGTCGGAACTCGCTCTGCGGTATTTGCCCCATTTGCCGAACTCACTGCAATCTGTGTTTGGGACGACTGGAATGAAACTTTGTCTGATCCGCAAGCGCCTTACTGGCATGCTCGCGATGTTGCAGTCCTGCGCAGCGCACAACAGAACACCGCGTTGGTTTTTATCGGTGCGACCATGTCAGTTGAATCCTGCGCACTGATGCCATGGCTGGCACACGTTGCAAAAAACCGAGATCAACTAAGAAATGAATCTCCAAAAGTTCGAAGTGCACTTGATGAAGCGGGATCAAAAATCAATCCAGCTGCTAGCGGATCACGAATACCTTCAGCTGTGATGCAGGGTATGAAAACAGCACTTGCAAAAGGCCCAGTTTTAGTTTTAGTCTCTCGCCTTGGTTACTCGCCACGAATAGTGTGCGATACCTGCAGAACCTCTGCACTGTGCTCAAACTGCAATGGATCATTAATGCAGACGGCTCGTTCCAGTGCACCAATCTGTCATTTGTGTGGTCACATTGAATCCAAATGGAATTGCAAAAAGTGCAAAGGAAACTCAATCCGGGCAGCTGCAGTCGGTAGTGAACGAACTGCCGAAGAACTTGGTCGAGCATTTCCTGGGATTCCAGTTCGCTCCTCAACTTCAGATCACATCTTGCGCACGGTTGACTCACGCCCGGCAATCGTGGTGGCAACCGCTGGCGCTGCGCCAATCGCGCAAGGTGGTTATGCCGCCGCAATTTTGCTAGATGGAAACGCCATGCTGTCTCGTCCTGAATTAAGCGCGACCCAGGAAACTTTTGCTAAGTGGAATGAATGCGCCTCACTTGTCCGACCTGGTGGGGAAGTGATCGTGGTAGCAGATTCCGAGCATCCAGCTGTTCAAGCATTGATTCGTCATGATCCAGCTGGTTTTGCTCAACGTGAACTTGAACAGCGCAAGCAAGTGTCTTTGCCGCCTGCAGCGCGCCTTGCCGCTTTAACAGGTGAACAATCAGATATTGACGATGCGCTGGCAATGCTGGAACTGAATCCGGAAACCTTAGTTCGAGGTCCGGTACCAGGCAAAGACAACCAAGTTCGCATGCTGATTTC
>CANKTT010000004.1 GCA_947486505.1 Actinomycetota bacterium
ACTGGGACCACGATCTGACATCGGCTATAACATCCTTAATCGCAGACCAGATCGTGCCTTAGATCATTTGCGAACTTGGCAAGACCACGGCGTTCGTACTTACTTAGAAATCGCTACGCATTATCAAAGTCCAGATGGCTCAAATCTTTCCGATACTTTTGCAGCCCGAATGTTGCAGTGGGCAATTGTGCACAAAACTCAAGCTGTCTTAACAAACTTGGTTAGGTATCGCGATCCTAAAGATTCTCGAATCGCAGACGTGCTTGATGCTTCACGTAGACAAATTGCACTATCGAGCCAATCCAATGGCGCAACAACTAGCCAAGCATTCCTGACTTCAGGTCAACACATGAGCGCTATCGCCCAGCGGGTTTCCATTCTGGTTGGTGACCCTCGTGATATTGGACAAGCGCTACTTCGACAAACTGTTGCGCTTGGCCAAGAATGCATAATCGATCCGCAATCAGATCTAGGAATGAATCAGGTTTACGTTCCTGAGTTATCAAAGTTATTGCCAGGTGAAACTCGTAGCGCAGACAGTATTTTGCAAGAACGATGTGAGGTTAGTTTTTCTAACTACCTGACTGACAATTCAGTTACTCGAAGTGATGATCTTCGTACTACTCGAGACCGCTTAGATTCTGAGTTATCGGTAATTAAGCAAATGGGCTTGGCCGGGTACGTACTAACAGTTGCTCAAGTTGTGGACATGATTCGTGCCATGAAAGTTCGAGTAGCAGCTCGAGGATCAGGTGCTGGAAGTTTTATAAACCATTTGTTAGGAATCTCTGGGGTAGACCCAATCAAACACAACCTATTAATGGAACGGTTTGTTTCCACACTTCGACCAGGTTTACCTGACATCGACATCGATGTGGAGTCAGATCGGCGGATTGAAATTTATCAGGCGATCTTTGATCGGTTTGGCGATCGGCGAACGACTTGTGTTTCAATGCGCGAAACTTATCGAGTCCGACATGCGATTCGTGATGTTGGAGCAGCCCTTGGTATGCCGCCAGGAGAGATAAATACTTTTGCTAAATCATTCCCACACATCCGAGCTCGCCACATCCGAAGTGCTTTAGCCGAATTGCCAGAACTGCGACGAAGTGGGATTGGAGTGCGCGCAGCCCGAGGTGATCTAGATCAATTCCTTGATCTGGTCGAAGGACTAGATGGGTTACCTAGGCATACTGCGCTGCATCCATGTGGAATCGTGCTGTCAGATTTATCGCTACTAGAGCGCACCCCAGTTCAACCAAGTGCTCAAGAATTTCCAATGTCGCAATTCGATAAAGATGATGTCGAACATATGGGATTGCTAAAACTCGATGTTCTCGGAGTTCGAATGCAGTCAGCTTTGGCTTATGCCATTGATCAGGTGTACCAAGTTCAAGGACCTGATGCTTTTGGCGCAGATTCAACCGGAAAAATAAATCTGGAGTCAGTTCCTCGAGATGATCCAAAAACTTTTGAGTTAATTCAAAGCACTAAAACTTTAGGCTGTTTTCAAATTGAATCACCTGGTCAACGAGAGTTGATTGGAAAGTTTGCGCCAGTTTCGTTTGGTGACTTAATTACTGATATTTCACTGTTTCGCCCAGGACCAGTTAAAAGCGACATGATCACGCCATTCCTGCGAGCTCGGCAAGGTTGGGGCATGACTGACTATGTGCACCCAGACTTGAAAGAGATTCTGACTGAAACTAGCGGAGTTGTAGTTTTTCACGAACAAGTAATGCGAATCGTCTCAGTTATGACGGGTTGCTCACTTGAAGCTGCGGATTTAATTCGTCGACGTATGGGGGATTATGAGCAACTCGATGAAATCCGAGAGTGGTTCTATAAGTCCTTACAAAGTCGCAACTATGAACTTTCGGTAATTGAGCAAGTCTGGGATGTGCTGCGGGCTTTTGCTTCATTTGGATTTTGCAAGGCTCATGCTGCCGCTTTTGCGCTTCCTACATATCAATCAGCTTGGTTTAAGACCCATCATCCTGCGGCATTCATGGCTGGAGTACTAACTCATGACCCAGGTATGTATCCCAAGCGACTTATCGCTGATGATGCTCGAAGTTTTGGAGTGGAAATTTTAGGACTGGATGTCAATGTATCTAAAGATACGTATCTAGTTGAAATAACTGCAGCTGGTAGTCAAGGAATTCGAATCCCACTATCTGAAGTCAAGGGAATAAGTCAGCAAGAAGTATCTGACATTATTTCCACTCAACCGTATTCCTCGTTGGCTGACTTTGTAATGCGCAGCAAAGCATCTCGGCCAATTGTGGAGCGAATAATTTTGGCTGGCGGATTTGATGCACTTCATGAGTCTTTAGTTTCTAGACGTGACTTGCTATTTCATGCAGCTGAGTTAAGTGCAGAATTTAAGTTAAAACGAACTGCTAGATCACGACTAAGTGACCAAATTTCAGGAAATCAAATTTCACTTGGCATGCAAGAGGTTGCTTGGATTCCTGAGCCAACTGGATTACCCGCGCTATCGCTTGCTGATCGGGTTAAGTACGAAATCGAAGTTTTAGGTATTGATGTGAGTGCTCACATAATGAGCTTTTATCGCCAGATGTTAATTGAGTTGAATGCAGTTCCAGCTGATCACTTGCTGACAGTGCGCTCACAATCCAGTGTGCTTATTGCTGGAGTTAAAGTTGCTACTCAAACTCCACCAATTCGTTCCGGTAAACGAGTTGCATTCATAACGCTAGAAGATTCAACTGGTCCAGTTGATGCCACATTCTTTGAGGAAGCTCAAGATCAATATGCCGCCACACTTTTTCACTCTTGGCTGCTTTTAGTCAGTGGCACAGTCCGCCGAACCGGTCCGCGTGGAGTTTCGATACTTGCCAATGGCTGCTGGGAATTATCTGAGGTCTACCAACATTGGAAACGTGGGGGAGTTAAAGCAGTTCAGGACTTAATTCGAAATATTCCAGTGCACCAACTAGATCCAGTAGCTCCAACTCAAATTTGGGAGCATGCAAGTGGGTTTAGGTCCTCGCCTTATGTAGACGTTCGACCCGCAGGGTCGGATATCGCACGATCTATGCGATCAGCCGCAAAGATGGCACCATGAGCCGTTCGCAATTGAATCGAGGAAACTCGGCACAAAGCCCGCAAGGGGACGATACTGGCTGCAACATTCTTCATATAGATATGGATGCCTTCTTCGCTCTGGTTGAAGTTCGTGAGAATCCAAGCCTCGCTGGCAAACAAGTAATCGTTGGATACGACGGTAACCGTGGCGTCGTGTTGTCAGCAACTTATGAAGCCCGAAAACTCGGCGTGCATTCCGCAATGCCAATGTCACGAGCGCTTCGCTTGGCTCCACATGCAATTGTCGTGGAGCCGGATCATGAGAAGTATTCTGAAGTTTCTGAAAATGTAATGGCAATTTTTGAATCGGTAACACCTTTAGTGCAACCACTGTCCGTTGATGAAGCATTCCTAGATATTTCTGGGGCAAAAAAACTAATGGGAACTCCCAGCCAAATTGGTGAAGTAATTAGAGCGCGAGTTAGCGATGAGCAGGGAATAACTTGCTCAGTTGGCGTAGCTTCAACCATGTTCGTAGCAAAATTGGCAACTAACTTTGCAAAACCTGATGGCTTACATGTTGTGCCTGCCGACAAAGTAATCGATTTTTTACACCCACTGCCAATTGGCGCGCTTTGGGGCGTTGGTGAAAAAACTGCTGAGCAACTTGCCCGCCTTGGATTAGTAAATGTCTCAGACATTGCAAACACTCCAGTTAAGACTTTGGCAAGAGTGATTGGTGAAGCAGCCGCTGAACACTTATATGAACTTTCTTGGGGTCGAGATCCTAGAGTCGTAACGCCTAACCAAGCTGAAAAAAGTATTGGTGCAGAACGAACTTTTGAAGTAGATATTGATGATCCAGAAGAGATTCTGGCTCAGATCCTGGATCTTAGTAACAAGGTGGCTAAGCGCTTGCGTGCTGCTAACTACTTTTCCCGGACCATCACAATCAAAGTCAGATTCGCCGACTTCACATCAGTTACCCGAAGTAAATCACTACCCGCCTCAACCGACTTGGCAACAGATATTTACGCGACAAGTAAGAGCCTGTTTGAAGCTATGCATTTACAGCGCGCTCGAATTCGATTGGTTGGAGTTAGGGCCACTGGGTTAGTCCCAACCAGTGAGTCCTCAGTTCAATTGGAGTTTTCAGAGCGCGACTCAGGATGGCGAGAGGCTGAAGCCGCAATGGATCAGGTCTCGTTGAAGTTTGGGAACTCTGCCGTAAAGCCGGCCCGCCTAATCAAGCCAGAATCCTAGAAATAAGGGCTAAATTCCATGGGAATAAGGCAAGTTTGGCCAATTTGGGCATTGAAGTTTCGAAAACTTCAAACCAGACGTAGTCTTAGTTATAAGCACTAGTTGTAAGGGGGCGCACATGGCACTGTCAGATCGTGAACAACAACTGCTGGAGCAAATGGAACGCGCCCTAGCTAGTGAAGATCCTAGATTTGCTTCGGCTCTCGGTGGCTCCATGAAGAATCGAGTTGCCACCAAAAGCATTGGTATTGCCGTTCTCGGGGTAGTTGTCGGAATTGGAAGCCTGCTGGCCGCCGTATCCCTATCTATCCCAGCACTTGGTGTTGTGGGATTCTTGGCAATTGTTGCCGGTTTCTACTTTGCTAACTTGGGTGCACAGTCCAGCCCAGTCAATGGAAAACCAGGAAATGCAAGCAAGGCCCCGGCTTCAGGTGGATTTATGCAAGGCCTGGAAGAGCGCTGGGATCGCCGCCAAGACAACGGGTAAGTAAGCACCCACGTTCCAGTTGGGGCATAATTCGGGTATGACTATTCATAAAGCTGAAATTGGAAAATTTGCTGAAGACTTTATTGTTGGAGATATTTACCAACACCCGCTAGGCCGCACAATCACTGAAGCCGATTCCACTTGGTTCACCTTGCTAACCGTTAATACCAACCAAAATCATTTCAATGAGCATTACGCCCAAATGAATCCCATTGCCGAGGGCAGGATCATCGTGAATTCAGGTTTCACGGTTGCTTTAGTGCTTGGGTTGTCCGTTCTTGACATGAGTCAGCATGCCGTAGCAAATCTTGGTTGGACTGACATCAAACTAACTGCGCCGGTTTATGTGGGCGATACGTTGTATGCCGAAAGCAAAGTCCTAGAAATGCGCGAGTCATCATCGCGTCCAGACTTTGGAATTTTGACAATGCGCACCCGCGGACTAAATCAAGATGGCGTGGAAGTTTTGTCATGGGTTCGCTCAGTCATGATTTCAAAGCGCTCATCCGGAATTGGCCAGAACTATTTCCCAGTGGCCAACACTGGCCCACTTGAATAAAGTTTGCGCAGATTTTTTGGCTTCATAGTTACGGTTGGAGCAGTTGCTCTCGCTGGTATTGTTGGGTTTTCACTGGTTAATTCATGGTTAAATCCTGACCCATTAACCATTGAAAACATAGACGGCCGGCCGGTAATTACTGCCACTCAGCCATCGTTAACACCGTTTAGCTTTGAACTAGACAACAGTGGATACGACATCAGTTACCCGCAATGTGGCAAACCACTTCCAACCAAATTCGTAGGGTACGCAATCATCGGGCTAAATGGTGGCAAGCCATTTACTAAAAACAATTGTTTTCAAAGTCAATGGGATTGGGCTTTAACTCATGATGCAGTAGCTGTTTACATAAATACTGCTGATCCAGGAACTGAGTCCCCAGTTCGATACGGCAAGAAAATAGCCAAAGATACTTTGAAGCGACTTAGCAAGCATGACGTTAATCCAGGAACGCCAATCTGGTTAGATGTGGAAACTTACAACACTTGGACAAGTGCCGAGCGTGCAATTCAAGTCCTCACTGAAATAGCGATTGATTTAACCGCTGCTGGATATCCAGTTGGAATTTACGCTCCGCCCGTGCACTGGTACGAGATAACTGGTAACGCAAATGTTGGAATGCCACTCTGGCTTGCCATTGGTCCCTATCCTGATGTCGAAAGTGGAGTATTGGCGGCCAAGGCAGCTTGCACCAAAAATGCATTTGGCGGCAAAGCCCCGGACATGGTTCAGTTCGTTGCAACAGTGGATGGGGTAGCCCTAGATCGAAACATTATTTGCACCAGTCCAGTTGGACTGGTCGCCCCAACTCGCTGAGTTTCTTTACGTTCCGCTTTATTTATCTTCAGTTAGGCCCTTTTGCTATTTTGAGGAAATTTTTTAAATTACCTCCCTTTTACTCCACCCTGTAAACATTGGATAAATAGTAAATATATGTTAAACATGTGAAAATTGAGGTCAAAATAGGGTTGACAGTGGAGTAAAAGGGAGTAATCTGGTTCTACGAGGTGACCTGGGGAAGGGTTGCCATTGGTTTAGGCGGTGATTTAGGTGTTCTTAGGTACCCACACCCCAAAACTGGATGAAAAGGGCCGCCTAATCCTGCCGGCGAAATTCCGCGAACCACTTGTTGGTGGGTTAGTTATGACCAAAGGCCAAGAACGCTGTGTAGTCATTTGGCCAAATGAAAAGTTTGATGAGTACGCCGAAAGTCTGCGCCGTCGCTCCCAGAACAACGAAAAAGTCCGCGCCTATACCCGAGTGTTTTTCTCATCAGCTTTTGATGACTCCGCAGACAAGCAGGGTCGGGTAACTATCCCTGCGCCACTTCGGGAATGGGCTGGGCTTGATCGCGACTTAGTAGTAGTCGGAGCTGATACTCGCATTGAAGTCTGGGCAACTGTTGCGTGGAACCAGTACCTAGAAGTACAAGAGCCTGGTTTTGCTGCCCTTGATGAAGACGTAATGCCATGACTTTAATTCGAAGCTTTTTAAACAACTCATCAGTTACAAAAACTGATGCTGCCTTTGGCCTCTGGCCGTTGGCTCGATCCTGGCGCACCTTCCCCGGTGCCAGGCTCACCAACGGCCAGGGACTAAAGGCAGTACCAAGACTTGATGTGGCGTAATGACTACATTCACCCACGAACCTGTCTTGCGCCAACGCTGCTTAGATTTACTTGCACCTGCCATCAGTGTTAATAACGCAGTTTTAGTTGATGCAACTTTAGGTCTTGGTGGACATACTGAATCAGCGCTTATTGAATTTCCCAATCTGCGTGTAGTTGGGATTGATCGGGACCCTGAAGCGTTAGCGATGTCGCAAGAGCGCCTTGCCAGGTTCGCACCACGCGTTGATTTTGCGCTGGCGGTTTATGACGAAATTCCTGAGGTATTAGCGAACCTAAACATCGAACACGTACAGGGCATCTTGTTTGACCTTGGTGTTTCTTCAATGCAATTAGATAAAGATCAGCGTGGCTTCACATACTCACGCAACGCTCCTTTGGATATGCGCATGGATGGCACAACTGGTCAAACTGCAGCTGACATAGTTAACAATTACGACTTTGCAAACCTTGCACGTATCCTGCGCGAATATGGCGAAGAAAGATTTGCCGCTCGCGTAGCTAATGCAATTATTCGGGAACGCGAAATCAAACCATTTACAAATAGCGACCATTTGGTGACTGTGGTTCGCGATGCGATCCCAGCTGCAACACGTCGCACCGGCGGGAATCCAGCTAAGCGAACTTTCCAGGCATTGCGAATCGAAGTCAATGATGAGTTAGCCGTTTTGGAGCGCGCAATTCCTGCAGCACTTGATTGCCTAGATCTTGATGGTCGAATTGTGGTGCTGTCGTACCACTCACTTGAAGATCGCATTGTTAAGAATGCGCTACGCGTTGGAACTGAATCAAAGACTCCAATCGAAATGCCGATCATTCCTGAATCAGATAAGCCTTGGCTTCAGCTTCTGACTCGCGGTTCAGAATCAGCGAGTGATGACGAGGTTACTGAAAATTCACGTGCAACTTCGGTTCGACTACGTGCTGCCCAGCGCATAGGGGTGGCCGCATGAGTGCTGTACCTACCCGCGCCCCAGCCTTAGCTCCAATTCCGCGCAAGTCCAGAACTATGCGAAAACTTTCGTTAGTAAAACCAATCGTTAAACCGATAGTTTCACCAATTGCGCAAGCAATCCCGGTTGGTGTTCCGCAAGGTCGCGCGAGCAGTCGGACATTCCTTTTTGTCATTATTGGAATGATTGTTACTGGCATGATGTTGCTTTTGTATGTGAACACTCTCGCTGCCCAAGCATCATTCCAAAAACATGCACTTCAGATTCAATTGAGTCAAATGACTGCACAACAGCAAACGATTGCAAGTGCGGTAGCGGCTGGAGAATCTCCAGGAAATCTTTTGATAACTGCGCAAACTATGGGAATGGTTCCTGCGGAGACGCCAGTCTTTCTTCGACTTTCAGATCGGGAAATTTTAGGTAAGCCTGTGGTCGCAGCCGCACCACCAGCACCGGTACCACTGGTGGCGCAGTGAATACACCAACATCACAGCGCCCAAATCCACCAGGACCGCGGCTACCACAAAGTCCTAATCAAAGATATGTACCATCTGGTCCAGTTATGGTTCCGCTTGAAAGTCCCAAGAAGCGAATTCGTTTTGTAACCTTCATATTTCTCTTTGTAATGTCGCTTTACATGGCACGCCTGGTTGAACTTCAGGTTGTGCGTGGCCCAGAACTTGCCGCGTCAGCACAAAACTCGAGGCTCCAAACTCTCGCTCTGCCCGCCTTGCGTGGAAACTTTACCGATAGCAATGGAACGCCAATAGCAACGACTGTGATGGCAAGAAATGTGACTGTTGATCCGACTTTGATAACTGACCCTGCTGGAACTGCAGCAGCCTTGTCTCCCATTTTAGGAATTCCGGTCAAAACTATAGTTGCCTCGTTAACTGTTGATTCCAGGTTTTCTTATGTTGCAAAGCGAATCACGCCAGAGACCTGGAAAGCAGTCGCTGAACTAGGCATCCCAGGCGTGTTTAGTGAGCCAACAACTAATCGGGTTTACCCAAATGGAACTTTAGCCGCGAGTGTTATTGGATATGTCGGAGCTGAAGGCACTGGGCTTGGTGGTCTTGAATATGGACTCAATAAACAACTTATGGGTCAAGACGGCAAGCTCACGGTCGAGCGAGTAAATGGTCGGGAGATTCCAACAAGTGAACGTCAAAGTACAGATCCAATTAATGGACTTTCAGTTCGCCTAACGCTTGATGCAAACTTGCAAGCTATGTTGGAAAAGTCCTTAGGCGAACAAGTTAAAGCAACTGGCGCCGAAGGCGGTGTGGCAGTAATTATTGAGCCAGGGACTGGAAACATTTTGGCAATGGCTACTTATCCAATTTTTGATCCAAACAATCCATTTGCCACTGATGACAAGGCAAAGCGAAACACAACTGTGACTGATGTGTTTGAGCCAGGATCAACCAGCAAAGTTATGACCATGGCCTCCGTTATTGAAGAAGGCGGAGCTAATCCAGGAACTCAGTACACGGTAGAGAATCGCTTGAGTCGTGGCGGCACTTCCTTTAAGGACTATCAAGACCACAAAACTTTAAAACTTACTCTGGCCGGCGTTCTAGCGAAGTCAAGTAACATCGGCACCATTTTGGCTTCTGAGTCAATTGGTGAAAAGAAGCTTTACGAATACTTGCAAAAGTTTGGAATCGGGCAATCAACTGGCATGAACTTCCCGGGTGAAAGCGGCGGCAAACTACCGGACATTAATAATGAAAACGAATGGTCGGACACCACATTTCCAACTCTGGCATTTGGTCAAGGTTTATCTGTGAATGCAGTTCAAGCCACAAGCGTGTTTGCCACGATTGCCAACGACGGAGTTCGTATGCTGCCACGCCTGATTTCTGGATATTCAAACAATGAAGGCGTCTATGAACCAAGCCAAGTTGATAAAGGTGTACGAGTGGTGAGTCCAGAAACTGCGAAGACTGTTCGAGAGATGCTAGAAGTGGTCGTCTCGGCGGATGGCACGGCCAAGAACTTGCAGATACCTGGTTACCGAGTGGGTGGAAAGACAGGAACTGCCAATCGTTACAACGAAGCAACTGGTGGATACAGCGGCTACACGTCGTCATTCATCGGAATGGCGCCAGCTGAAAAACCAGCACTTGTTATGAGCGTTAGTATTCACAATCCGAAGACCAGCACGTACGGCAGCGTAGTTGCCGGACCAGTGTTTAAGGATGTAATGACTTACGCACTTGCGTACAAGAAAGTTCCACCATCTACAACTAAACCTCCCAAGCTTCCAGTTGCGTGGTGAGTCAAGTGACTCGTCCAAAGACCCATGGCTCAACGCTTTCAGAACTTGCCGAATTGGTCTCGGGGACTTATTCAGAAGATGTAACAGTTTTTGGAATTACACATAACTCACAATCTGTTCAACCTGGCGATCTTTACGTTGCTCTGCAGGGAGCAAATAGTCATGGAATTGAGTTTGTCGAGGAAGCAATTGCACACGGGGCCGTAGCAATTGCATCGGATTCGCATGGCGCGACAATTTCTAAGCGACTTAATGTTCCAGCCATTGAACTCACTAATGCCAGAAAAGATATGGCAACCTTGGCTGCACGAATTTTTGGAAATCCAGAATCAAATTTGGTATTGACAGGCGTCACGGGAACAAATGGAAAAACTACAACCACACACATGCTGCGATCAATGTTTATTGATGCTGGTAAGCGCGTAGGTGTTATTGGAACCCTGGGGACTTACCTAGACGAAGATCATTTGCCCGGTGCCAGGACAACGCCGGAGTCAACTGACTTGTATGCGACTTTGGCTCTGATGGTTGAGCGCGGAATTACTCATGTGTTTATGGAAGTTTCCAGTCATGCACTTGAACTGCATCGAGTGACAGGACTCTGTTTTGATGTCGCAATTTTCACAAATTTGACCCAGGATCATTTAGATTTCCATGGCTCCATGGATAAATACTTTGCGGCGAAGGCTGTTTTGTTCACTCCAGAATTCTCCAAGCAGGCAATTGTCTGCATTGATGATGACTGGGGAAAGAAGTTGGCATCTGAATCCCGTATCCCGTTGGTAACGGTTGGAAAAGACGGAAACTGGAAAACGTCACAAGCAATTTCGCATTCGAACGGCCTGACTACCCAGAACATTGAAATCGAGAATTCCGATTCAATATCACTGACGGTAAACATGCTTGGATCCTTCAACGCAACTAACGCGGCATGCGCTTTGGCTGCGAGTGACCTTCTTGGTATGCCAATTTCTGAGGGTCTTGAATCGCTCCAGAATGTTCGACCGATTCCTGGTCGACTAGAAAAGATTGCAATCTCAAGTGCTGGCACTGCGCTCGTGGACTACGCACACACTCCAGATGCAGTTGCCACAGTACTTACCGTCATTAAAGACGCCAATCCAGAAAAGATAATCACAGTCATTGGTTGTGGCGGAGATCGCGATGCATTAAAGCGTCCATTGATGGGCAAAGTAGCAGCCCAACTTTCAGACATCGTCATCATCACGGACGACAATCCAAGGTCAGAATCGCCAGCATTAATTCGAAGCGCAATGATTGCAGGAACTCAAGGCCTTCCTGCCGCAGTTATTGAAATTGCCGACCGTCGGGAAGCAATCGCAAAAGCTTTGAGCCTGTCCCAGACAGGCGACGTCATTGCAGTGCTTGGCAAAGGCCATGAAACTGGTCAAGAAATATCTGGTGAAGTGTTTCCATTTGACGACCGAGTTGTAGTCAGACAGGAGTCTGAGAATGTTTGACTTAACCCTTGGAGAAATCTGCGAAATTGTTGATGGCCAACTAGTCGGCGATTCTTCAGTTCGAGTAATAGGTATTTCCATAGATTCTCGAGAATCGAAATCAGGGGATTTGTTTGCAGCAATCATTGGGGATCGTGTCGATGGACACGATTATGTGACGCAGGCAAATGAAATGGGTGCCGTTGCTTCACTTGCCTCCAAATCTGTTTCAGGTGACCATGTGTTGGTACCAGAATCTCCAGATGCGCTTGATCCAGTTATTCACGCCATAGCGAAACTTTCAGCACACATTAGAACCTTGCTGCGCGGTGTAGAGGTGATCGGCATAACAGGATCATCTGGTAAAACCTCTACCAAAGATATGATCGGGCAAGTCCTGTCCCATGCGGATGTAACTCATGCACCAGCTGGCTCGTTGAATAACGAACTTGGCCTACCTTTGACTTTGCTATCAGCTCCAATCGATGTGAAGTACCTAGTTGCTGAGATGGGTATGCGTGGTTTAGGGCACATTACACACTTATGCAATATCGCTAAACCATCCATCGGGGTGATTACAAATGTCGGTCAGGCTCACATCGGAGAAGTCGGAAGTATCGAAGGAATCGCAAAGGCAAAATCTGAACTAGTAAGTGCGATTCCTGCTTCTGGCGTAGTAGTACTCAATGCTGATGACGAGCGAGTACTTGCAATGCGTGAGTTAACAGACGCAACGATATTTACATATGGTTTGTCCAAAGCTGCAGACGTTAGAGCAGAGAACTTGCGTCTGACTGCTTACGGCAGCTACAACTTTGATTTGGTGTATCGAAGTGAAAGATTCTCTGCTTCGATACCAATACTTGGTGAACACAATGTGCTGAATGCATTAGCTGCCGCCGCAGTTGGAATTGCCGTTGGTATGGATTTTGAAACCATTGCAAGAGCCTTAACAACACTTAAGCAAATGAGTAAATGGCGAATGGAAGTTCATCAGATTCCTGGAAATGTGACAATCATTAATGATGCCTACAACGCCAATCCAGAATCCATGGCTGCAGCTCTGCAAACTTTGGCCGCAATTCCGGCACCTGGTAAGTCTTTTGCGATCCTGGGCAAGATGCATGAATTAGGTGATGCTAGTGATGCGATTCATGAGCAGATATCAAAACTTGCAATTGATCTGGGCGTGACTCAAGTGATTGCTGTTGGCGAGCTGGCTAAACCATATGTGCCAGCAGCTAGCACGGGTTCTGTCGGGGTTATGTCAGACAGTGAAGTCGAAAAATCGGTGTGGTTGCCCGATTTTGTGGCAGCTTGCGACTACATTGTTAAACAAGTTAACTCAGGTGACATTTTGTTGTTCAAGGCTTCTCGAGCAGAACATTTTGAAATGCTTGCCGACCAAATTGAAGTTGAACTGCGCGCGAAGTGGGGCCAATAGTGTTGCTTGTAGTGCTAGCCGGTGCATTTGCAACAGTTTTTTCCCTCATCGGAACCCCGCTATTGATCAATTTACTGCGTAAACGGGGAATCGCTCAGGCGATCCGTGAATCCACCGAAGATGTTAACTACCCAGAACACGGCAGCAAGCGAGGCACTCCTTCCATGGGAGGAGTGGCAATCGTCAGCTCGGTCGTGCTTGCGTACTTCTTAGCACATTTAGTTCTAGGCCAACCAGTAACTGCATCAGGACTCTTAGCCATCTATTTGATGTTGGCGCTCAGCCTGGTTGGGCTTGCTGATGATTACTTAAAGATTTTTAAGCAACGAAGTACTGGAATCCGCGCTCGCACCAAACTTCTTGGACAAGCTGTAGCCGCACTTTCATTTGGTTACCTTGCAATGCAGTTCCCAGATGAAGGCGGTAATCCTCCAATTAGTAACGCAATTTCCTGGGTTAGGGATACCAATTGGATTCTTCCTTCTGCGTTAGTCCTGGTTTGGATCTGGTTTCTTGTTACTGGTATTACCAACGGCGTTAACTTAACTGACGGTTTAGATGGCCTTGCAATCGGTGCTGCCTTATTGTCGTTCGTTGCCTACACCGTTATGTCTATTTGGCAGTACGGACAAAGTTGCTTCTGGGGGGAGATCCCTCGGTGCTACACAGTTCGTGACCCTTTGGATTTAGCGGTATTTGCTGCTGCTACCGCCGGCGCTTGCTTTGGATTCCTATGGTGGAACTCCAGCCCAGCGCGAATATTTATGGGAGATACGGGATCGCTGGCACTAGGTGGTGGACTTGCGGCACTTGCGTTAATGACCAGAACAGAATTGTTACTCGGTTTGATTGGCGGATTATTCGTAATCATCACGCTGTCCGTAATCGCGCAAGTTGGATCATACAAGTTAACGGGGCGGCGGGTTTTGCGGATGGCGCCGCTACATCATCATTTTGAAATGAGTGGGTGGCCAGAAGTTTTAATCGTCGTGCGCTTTTGGATTATTCAGGGACTTTGTGTTGGCGCGGGTATGGCATTGTTCTATGCCGAATGGGTTAGGCAGTAAGAGATTATGACTTCCCCAAATCTTGATGAGTTATGCCGGACCAGTGATTGGTCTGAGGTACGTGTCTGTGTAGTTGGTTTAGGCATTGCCGGATTTGCTGCCGCAGACGCACTGATCAACTTGAACGCAAAAGTAGTTGTTATCGACGCGGCATCAGGTGAGAGCCAAAAAGAGCGAGCCACAATTTTGGAAATCCTTGGCGCCCAAATCCGAATGGGGGATGACACTCAACTTCCTGATGACATTGACTTACTTGTGCTGTCTCCAGGAGTGTCGCCACTTGCTCCCATCGTGTCTGCAGCCAAAGCAGCTGGGGTAGAGATATGGGGAGAACTAGAGCTTGCCTGGCGACTGCGTGATCCGGCTCATCCCGCACCCTGGTTACTTGTCACTGGTACAAATGGAAAAACCACAACGACCTTGATGCTGGAATCAATCCTGTTAGCAGCTGGCAAGCGAACTATTGCCGCTGGAAACATCGGTCGCTCACTTGTCGAAGTTGTCATGGATCCAACTCCATGGGACGTACTAGCCATTGAAGTTGGCGCGCCGCAACTTCCTTTCGTTCACTCAATTTCACCCCAGGCTGCAGTTTGTTTAAATCTTGCTCAGGATCACATTGATCTTTTTGGAACTTACGAGGCGTATCGAGACGCTAAAGCCAAGGTTTATGAGAGATGTCAGGTAGCTGCAATCTTTAATGTTGCCGATGCGGAAACAATTCGTATGGTTGAGCAAGCCGAAGTCGTGGAAGGCTGTCGGGCAATTGGATTCTCCACAGGAATTCCTGACATCTCGATGCTGGGTGTCGTCGAAGAATTTCTAGTTGACCGAGCATTCTTAGAAAATCGTCGAGAAGCAGCCTTAGAACTTGCCGAGATTACCGATTTGGCGATTCCTGCTGGGCACAATATTGCTAATGCGCTCGCAGCAAGTGCATTAGCTCGGGCGCACGGCATTGAAGCCCGTGCAATCCGCGATGGTTTGCGATCCTGGCAACCGGCACCACATCGCATTGCGCATGTTGGCCAAGTAGCGGGAGTTGACTTCATAGATGACTCAAAAGCGACGAATACTCACGCGGCTGCTACATCGTTAACCACCTACGAGTCAGTCGTATGGATCGCAGGTGGCATGGCCAAGGGCCAAGATTTTGATGAATTAGTTCTAGATAATGCCCATCGGATGCGCGCAGTTGTGCTTTTGGGGGTCGATCAGGATTTGATCGCAAGTGCTCTTGAGCGACACGCTCCGAATGTCCCAATCCATAGGGTTTCGAGCCAGGAAACTAATGCAATGGAGTTAGTTGTGGCGCTCGCAGCCGAGTCAGCACAACCAGGAGATACCGTTCTTTTGGCTCCAGGTTGCGCGTCTTGGGACATGTTTAAGGATTACTCAGCTCGTGGCGATGCATTTGCCAAGGCAGTAAAGAAGTTGATGTCATGACTACTACGCGGCCTCAAAATCAAAACAACTCAGACACTGGAATGTCTGCGCGGCTCGATCATCCAATGCTGAATTACCAGATACTTCTTGGTGCAACAGGTTTTTTGCTCGCACTTGGCATAGTTATGGTCGCATCTGCTTCAAGTGTTTTTTCATACCAGCAAAACAATGGCAATTCCTGGGCACTTGCAACCAGACAACTTATTTTTGCCGCTATCGGTGTTTTCTTGATGATCGCAGTTTCAAAGATGCATGTGGATTCGATTCGCCGCTGGGCGCCGCTGTTCATGGTTATTGTTGGCATCTTGTTAGTAGTAGTACTAGTGGTAGGTACTGCAGTCCACGGCCAAAAGAATTGGATTGATTTTGGTGGACCAATTCGAATCCAACCATCTGAATTTGCCAAACTCGCAATCATTATGTGGGGCGCAGATGTATTGGACCGTAAATATCACTTACTTGAGCAGCGCAACCACTTACTAATCCCGATCCTACCAGTCTCGTTTGCCGTACTTCTTTTAGTTGTTCTGCAGGGTGACCTAGGAACTGCAATGGTGATGATGCCAATCGTTGCCTCGTTACTTTACTTTGTGGGAGCTCCACGAAATTGGTTCTTAGCTATGGGTGCAGTCTTCGTTGTCGCGATTGCTGCGCTATCGATTGCAGCTCCTTACCGAATTGCAAGATTTACATCTTGGTTAGATCCTTACGCAGATGCTCAAGGAACTGGTTTTCAAGTTATTCATGGCCAGCAAGCTTTAGGTTCTGGCGGTTGGTGGGGAGTAGGCCTTGGTGGCTCACGAGAAAAGTGGGGAACTTTGCCCGAGGCCCATACCGATTTCATCTATGCGGTACTTGGTGAGGAACTTGGAATCATTGGAACAATTCTCGTGTTGATTATCTTCACGGCGATAGCCATAGTAGGACTTCGAATTGCTCGCGGTACCAATGAAGCATTTATTCAAATCGCGGCACTTGGAATTGTCGCCTGGATTGTTACCCAGGCTTTAGTAAACATCGGTGCCGTTCTTGGCATTCTTCCAATTACCGGAGTGCCGCTTCCGCTCGTTTCTTATGGTGGTTCCTCCTTGATACCAACTTTGCTTGCCATGGGAATTTTGATGGCATTTGCAAAACATGAAGCTTACATACAGGTGCAGAAGTCGTAACGTGGAAAAAGGCTTGAACGTAGTTCTTGCTGGCGGTGGCACTGCCGGCCACATCGAACCGGCACTCAACTTAGCCGATCATTTGAAATCAATTGATACCAACATAAATATCACAGTTCTTGGTACGGCTCGTGGACTTGAAGTTGATTTAGTTCCTGCTCGTGGCTACCGACTTGAACTAATTCCGGCCGTACCGCTACCTAGAAAATTCAGTGGTGAGTTAGTAACCCTGCCTACTCGACTGCGTTCCGCCATTAAACAGACTAGAGACTTGCTTTCGGACTTGCAGGCTGATGTGGTTGTCGGTTTTGGTGGTTATGTTTCGATTCCGGCGTATCTGGCGGCTCGTGGTGAAGTGCCAATCGTGGTTCATGAAGCCAATGCGAGAGCAGGCCTAGCTAATCGAGTTGGATCCAGATTTGCCGATGCGGTTGCTGAAACGGTTCCAGGTAGCTTGCCGCGTGCTCAACTAATTGGAATTCCGTTGCGTAAGTCCATTGAAACTCTTGATCGCAAGGCACTGCGCAGTCCGGCCCGACAGAGATTTGGAATCAAGAATGACGCGATCTGTATTTTAGTATTTGGTGGCTCACAAGGTTCAGCAAAGTTAAATACAGTTATCGATGATTGCCTAAAGGCAAATGTGTTTGGCGACATCGTAATTTTGCATTCAGTTGGACTAAAGAACGAATTCCCACAGGCAGAAACCGAACACTATCGACCATTGCATTACATAGATCGCATGGATTTGGCATACGCAGCCGCAGATTTTGTAATTGGTCGAGCCGGAGCGATGACAGTCGCCGAACTCACTGCAGTTGGGTTACCTGCATGTTTTGTTCCGCTTCCAATTGGCAATGGCGAACAAAGCCTTAATGCAAAACCAATCGTCGAGGCGGGTGGGGCAATCATGATTTCAGATCTTGAATTTAACGCAGATTTCGTTCGTGACCAGATTTTGCCAATCGTTTCTAATTCAACAAAACTCAACGAGATGTCGAAGGTTAGTTCTTCGCTTGGACACAAAGATTCTGCAGCAGACCTTGCTAAATTAGTTTTGTCCGTAGCAGGAAAGGCCAAATCTTGAGTTATCTGACTGGTCGAGTTCATGTTATTGGGATCGGCGGTGCTGGCATGAGTGGCATCGCGCGGGTTTTGTTGGCTCGAGGCATCGAAGTGTCAGGAAGTGACGCAAAAGATTCTCGCCGTTTGCAAGCCCTAAAGCCTTTGGGTGGAAAAGTTTTCGTTGGGCATGATGCGGACAATCTGATAATTGCTGGAAGCCAACCGTCATGCGTAGTGATTTCAACCGCAATCGGTAAAGACAACCCAGAAGTTGTAACGGCACTCGAACTTGGTATTCCAGTGATTAGTAGGGCTGTAGCACTTGCGGAGTTGTTGCAAGGTTCAATTTCAGTTTCAGTAGCGGGAACTCATGGAAAAACTACGACCACATCCATGGTTACAGTGATTTTGCAGAACGCTGGCAAAGATCCCTCATTTGTCATCGGCTCAGAAATGAACGAGTCAGGCAGCAATGCACATCAAGGATCGGGTGAACTTTTTGTCGTCGAGGCAGATGAAAGTGACGGAACATTCTTAGTTCTTCCAACAACGCTTGGAATCGTTACCAATGTGGAAGCAGATCACTTAAATTATTGGGGAAGTTATGAAGCAGTCGAGCAAGCATTCGTTGACTTCATTGTTGGAACCATAGAACGTGACGGATCGGCAGTGGTGTGTGGCGATGACCTAGGTGCCAAAGCTGTTACTCAGCGAGCCCGTGAACTTGGCGCAAAAGTTATCACCTACGGTCAAGGTGAAGAAAATGATGCAGTCCTAACGTTGCTACCTTCGGGATCTGTTGGATCCGAGTTCACCATCGCTTATCAAGGGCAGACTCATGGACCAATTAAGTTGCTCGTACCTGGCGTACATAATGCGCTTAACGCAACTGCCGCATTTGTCGCAGCCTTAATCCAAGGATGCACATCACAGCAAGGTGTTGATGGATTACAAAGCTTTACCGGAACCCATCGTCGATTTGAATTCCGTGGCGAAGTAGCAGGAGTTCGAGTTTTCGATGACTACGCGCATCATCCAACTGAAATAGATGCCGTGTTACGTGCTGCTAGAACTGTTGTTGGCCAAGGCCGAGTGCTCGCCGCATTCCAGGCACATCACTATTACCGCACCGCACTTTTTTCTAAAGAGTTTGGGCAGGCACTTGGACTTGCAGATTACGTCGTAGTACTTGAAGTCTTTGCCCCTGGTGAAGAACCAATTCCAGGTGCTTCCGGTAGCACCATGGCCAACAACGTGCCACTGCCACCTGGACAAGTTATGTTCGAGCCATCATGGTCAAATGTTCCAGCACACTTGGTCGAGTATGCGCAGCCGGGAGACATGATTTTGACTTTAGGTGCAGGCGACATTGGCATGATGTGTCCAGAGATTCTCACGCTCTTGGAAGCAAAGTAATGTCACAGACTGTTCGATCGGCTACTCCCAAGAAGACGCGTAAATCAAAGGGGCCATGGTTTGTATGGCTTGCAGCGGTCTTTTTCGCAGTTACTTGGTGGAGTTTGTATCAGTCGAAATGGTTTATCGCCCAAGAGGTGACGATAACGGGAAACTCGAGACTTTCGGCTGAGCAGATTTCAGCCGCGGCAGCAGTTCCGATTGGAAACTCGTTAATGTCAATTAACCCTGGAGCTATTTCCGAGCAACTTGCCGCTTTGCCAGAGATTAAAACCGCAATTGTGGAACGCGGCTGGCCGCATAAAATTTTAATCACCATCACTGAGCGAACTCCGATAGCAGTAGCAGCAACAGCTAGTGGCTATAACTTGATTGACTCGGATGGCATCAATGCTGGCGTAGTTCTAGCGCCGCCAGCGGGACTACTAGTTATCTCGGCTCAGCCCGATAGCCCAGCGATGACTAATGCGATTCAGGCACTAGCGGCAATTCCCACTGAATGGAAGATCGCTGGTTTAAGTGCGCTAACGCAAGACAGCGTGGTAGCTACCCTAGCCAATGGGGTTGTCGTCACATTTGGATCTGGTGATCGCGCAGCCGACAAAGTAGAAGTGGCCCAAGCCCTCATAGAAAAGGGCTATGAGGTTATAAACGTGAGCGCACCGGACGCACCTACTGTCAAATAGGCGCAGTCAAATTGGCGCAGTCAAATAGGCACCTCGCAACAAGAATCTCGTCACGGGCTAAGTTGTTCGACACGCCAGGCGTCAATCACAGTATTAATAGGTGTTTAGCCGTAACTTATACCTGCTCAAAGGTGACGAATCTTTAAGGCTCTAGATGAGGTTTAGGGTTTGCCACTTCGACACCACCAAGCTTGTCTAGAAAGGCAAACACCATGGCCGCTCCGCAGAACTATTTAGCAGTTATCAAAGTTGTTGGTATTGGCGGCGGTGGAGTTAATGCAATCAATCGCATGATCGAAGCTGGACTTAAAGGTGTTGAGTTTGTTGCTATAAATACTGACGCGCAAGCACTGTTAATGAGTGATGCAGACGTCAAATTAGACATTGGTCGAGATCTGACTCGTGGCCTTGGTGCTGGAGCTGACCCGGAAGTTGGTCGCCAAGCCGCCGAAGACCACCGCGAGGAAATCGAAGAAGTATTACGCGGCGCTGACATGGTTTTCGTAACCGCAGGTGAAGGTGGTGGAACTGGAACTGGTGGCGCTCCAATTGTTGCCAAGATTGCTCGCGACATGGGAGCCCTAACGATTGGTGTAGTTACTCGGCCATTTAGTTTCGAGGGCAAGCGCCGTTCCGCTCAAGCAGATGAAGGCGTTGATTCGCTACGTTCCCAAGTCGACACCTTAATTGTGATTCCAAATGACCGATTACTTGAACTTGCTGACAACGGCATCAGCGTGATCGATGCTTTCCGTCACGCTGACTCCGTCCTGCTTCAAGGTGTAAGTGGAATTACCGATCTGATTACGACTCCAGGATTAATCAACCTCGATTACGCCGACGTAAGAAGCGTAATGAAAGATGCCGGTAGCGCTCTTATGGGAATTGGTTCTGCTCGCGGCGCTGACCGTGCGATCGAAGCAGCTCGTCAGGCAATTTCAAGTCCACTGCTTGAAGCCAGTATCGAAGGTGCGCGTGGGGTTTTGATGTCGATTGCCGGTGGCAGTGATCTAGGTTTGTTCGAAATCAATGAGGCCGCCCGCATGGTTCAAAGCGCAGTGCACCCAGATGCGAACATTATTTTCGGTGCCGTAATCGATGACACCCAAGGCGATCAAGTTAAAGTCACAGTTATCGCGGCTGGCTTTGACGGTGGCTCACCACCATCGAATCGCTCGACATCACCAATGTCCAAGAGAGTTCTAGACGAGACTCCGCTTGCCGCTGCAGTCGCAGTTGACTTAGCACGTGATGGGGAAACACCATCCATTCCACTTACTCCGGATTCCTTCTCTGATGGTGCATTTGGTTCAACTGCGATTGCGGACGAAGACGACAACTTCGATAACCTTTTTGGCGATACTCCAACGACTTCAAGTACCTCAGAAATTGATGCTGATGGTGAAGATGATGGCGATCTCGACGTCCCTGACTTTCTTCGCTAGAAACTGACTGCTTAGTCGATGAGCGCGCAGTACTTTGGCCGCGTTTCAATTGACGGCATTCATGCAGTTGCGATAAACCGAGCTGGTGGGACCAGTCAGTCACCGTTTGATTCTTTAAATCTTGCTTCTTACGTCGGTGACGATCCGGAGCACGTAGCTGCAAATCTTGAGATCGTTCAAAAAATGGTCTTTGCGAAAGGCATCTCCGTCATGAATGCCGAACACGGCAACACAGTTCATGTTGTAACTGAGACGGGAATCGCATCACCAGGCGACGGACTTGTGACTAAGCAAACAGACCTAGCCTTGGTTTCCTTGGCCGCAGACTGTGTTCCGTTTGGATTGATTGATCCGGTTAATCGAGTCATCGCGGTAGGTCATGCCGGCTGGCGCGGAGTATTGGCAAATGTTATGCAATCACTTTTAGATGAATTCGTATCCGTCGGTGCCGAACTCAATCGCACCCAGGCAGTTATTGGTCCAGCAATTTGTGCCAGATGTTACGAAGTTCCCACAGAAAGAGTGGAGCAATTTCGAGAAATACTTCCAGCGGCTATTTCTTCCGCTAGAAATCTGGACTTAACTTTAGGAGTCATCTCAGTTATTGCTGAACAAGTTGCACAAGTTCATGAACTTACTGGGTGCACACGTGAGGATTCCGAACTGTTTTCATATCGACGCGCAGCAGGGGAGCCAACTGGTCGCGGTGGATTAGTACTTGCAATGAGTAATTCTTAGTTCTACAACTCATAGAGTGGTGACCATGGAACGAAAGCTGGAACTGCAAACCAACTTGCAGGAAGTAGAGCTAGACATATCTAATGCCTGCTTTGCCGCCAATCGAAACCGATCCGACGTAACCTTGATTGCTGTAACAAAAACTTGGCCAGCCAGCGACGTTGACTTACTTGCCGGAATGGGCATCACAGATGTTGGCGAAAATCGGGATCAAGAAGCTAAGCCAAAGCACGAGGAAGTCCTCGCCAAGAATTTAACTTGGCATGCGATCGGCCAATTGCAAACTAACAAAGCAAAAAGTGTCGCTGCCTGGGCGGATGTGGTTCACAGCGTAGATCGAACAGATTTGGTCAACGCGTTAACTAAAGCGGTTTTCGGTCGAGAAACACCCCTTAATGTATTGATTCAGGCCAACCTTGATCCCAATCCGACCGAAAATCGTGGCGGCGCTTTACCAAATGAATTGATGAAACTTGCCGAACTGATTTCACAAAGTGACGGGCTGCACTTGCAAGGAATAATGGGAGTCGCACCACTTGCCGGAGATGACGAGTTAGCGTTTTCCAAACTGCAAGGGTTTGCAAGCGAGATTCAAAACTCTTTTCCCGAGGCTAATTGGATCTCGGCAGGAATGAGTGGCGACTTTGCAACTGCCTTGAAATATGGTGCGACACACCTTCGAATTGGCTCATCTATCCTGGGAAATCGTGGTTTTCAGGGGTAAGTTCGTATTACTTACCCCTGCAAGGAGCAAAATACATGGCTAACGCGATGCGAAAAATGGCTGAATACCTTGGTCTTGTCGATGGCGGCGAATACAACGATGAATTTGGTACCTATGGTGAAGTTGAGACCAACGATTACCAAGAGCAGGCACCGTTACGTCCAGTAAGCACAGCACCTTCTTACAATCACGTCAGTGATTCCAACGCGACTTCATATGCTGCTCCAGTTCGCACCGCAGCACCGCTAGCCGACGTTTACCGAATTACAACTTTGCACCCAATCACTTACAACGATGCCCGTCGTATTGGTGAAGAATTCCGTACCGGCACACCGGTCATCATGAACTTAAGTGACATGGACGAAGCAGATGCCCGTCGGATCGTAGATTTCTCGGCAGGTCTTGCATTCGGGTTACATGGCAGCATCGAAAAGGTTACAAAAGGCGTATTCCTTTTGTCTCCAGCAAATGTTGACATTGGTGCTGCGGCTCGCGCGCAACTGCGCGAAGACCCGTTTTTTAACCAGAGCTAATTAGCAATAACGTGTCTTCTATCGCTTCATTGATCTCGTCACTTTTAAATCTTTATGTTTTGATTTTGATCGCTAGGTTAGTGTTGGAATATGTCGCAATTTTTGCCAGGGACTGGCGTCCAAAAGGTCCGCTCCTGCTGCTCTCCGAAACGGTTTTCACACTAACTGATCCACCGCTTAAGGCAATCCGAAAAGTAGTGCCGAACCTTCGCATTGGAAGCGTTTCGCTAGATCTTTCTTTCATTATTTTGCTATTCGCAATTTCAATCACGCGCGGACTTCTGGCATCAGTTTAGGACGAATTAAGTCGATTCCAAGGCCCTAAAGGTATGCTGAAAACTCAAGAAACAATGGATTGAGTTTCACTTTCTGGGGGTTTATCTCTAATCTAGAGGACACGGGGTTAGTGATGTATCAAGAACCTCGGCAATTATTAAAGACGGAAGGTATTCACTATGGCTCTGACGCCTGAAGATGTGCGAAATAAGCAGTTCACCACAGTTCGATTCAAAGAAGGCTACGACCTAGATGAGGTCGATAACTTCCTTGACGAAATCGAAGTGTCATTGTCAGCGGTAACTCGCGAAGTAGAAGATCTGCGCGCAACAACTAAAGGTGAAGTACCAGATTCGATTCGCGATGAGATTCGTGCGCTTGGTGATGAGAATGTTCGCTTAAAGAGCGAATTGGAACAATCCGCAAAAGCACTCGAAGATGCTCATACCCGCGCGAATGTCTCAGATGACGTTGTAGCTAGTGACGAAGCGTTACGCACTGCACAAGATCGAGTTAGCGAACTCGACGCACAACTTTCGGTAGCAAATGAGGAACTTACTAACAGCCTTGCTGAAATAGCAGAACTTAGAGATCAACTTGCTGCATCACAGTTAGAAGCAACCGCACCAGCCGCAGCGGTATCTCCAGCGGATCAACGCGTGGCATCAGTTCGTATTCTTGAATTGGCCCAGCGTACTGCAGATGAAGCAGTTGCATCTGCTCGAATTGAATCTGAGCAGCTTATTAGCGTTGCAAAGTCGACATCTGAAGAACTTGTATCTGAAGCAAAAGCCAGCGTTGCAAACATAACTCGCGAATTTGAAACCCAACGAGTTTCGATGGAACGCAGAGTTGAAGAATTACGGGCGTATGAACGCGAATACCGTGGCCGTCTCCGTAGTTACCTAGAGGGACAGCTACGAGAACTTGAATCCAAGATTATGAATGGTGACCGCGAAGTTACTGAAGATTAATAATTAAAAAAAGGAGGCCTGGGATTATCCCAGGCCTCCTTTTTTGGTTTAGGCCTTAGTAATGGAAACTTTCAAGCCAAGTTCCTCGTCACTAGCTGTTGGATCAACTACTTTTCCTTGAACCCATGTTGTTGCTAAAACTTCACTAGCAACCAAATCAGCGTGCGCAGTTAGCGAAGCAATAGTTACCTCTAGGTCAGACTCCCAAGTCACAACAATTCGATCGCTGATATCAAGTCCTGATGATTTGCGAGCATCTTGAATCAAGCGGGTAACGTCTCGCGCAATACCTTGCCCAATTAGTTCTGGAGTAAGCGTTAGGTCCAGGGCCAAGGATTCACCCGAATCACTTGCAACGGTCCAGCCTTCCCGGGGAACTTCAGTTACCACGACATCATCCGGACCAATTTCTTGTTCCACGCCAGTCACTACTACCTTTGCCACACCAGACTTCAATGCTTCAACTATTGCGTTGGCGTCCGCAGCCGCAATTGCAGCTGCAATCTCAGGGGTACTCTTCCCAAACTTGGCACCAAGGGTTTTGAAGTTTGCTTTCAGACTTACATCGACTAATTCGTTCGTCCCAGAAAGGCTTTCCAGGCTAAGGACATTAACTTCATCTCGAATCTGTGCCTGCAACCCATCCGGTAACGAATCCCAACCAGGGGCCGCTACTAGGGCGCGTTGTAGTGGCTGACGAGTCTTAACACCCGATGTAGCGCGCGCTGATCTGCCAAGTTCAACCAAGCGACGAGTTAAATCAACTTGATCGCGCAAGGTATCGCTGATCTGAGCATCTGACCACTCTGGCCAAGAACTCAAGTGCACCGATTCAGTTTGCGAAGTTGTGTACAGGTCTTGCCATACCCGTTCGGTAATGAAAGGCGTGAATGGAGCCATAACTTGAGTCACGACCTTCAAACAATGATGCAATGTACTAAGAGCTGCATGATCGGCATCCCAGAACCGACGACGGGAACGACGAACATACCAATTGCTCAAGTCATCCACATACTCTGCAATAAAGCGTCCGGCCCGCTGAGTATCAAATTGCTCAAGCGCCTGATCAACATCACGTGCTAGACGCGTAGCTTGCGATACCGCCCATTGGTCTAAATCGGTTAGCCCATCCAGAGATGCAGTACTGCTATCCCATTCACCTGCGCGGGCATAAAGACTTTGAAATGCCACAGTGTTCCAGTAGGTGAGAAGTGTTTTGCGAACAACTTCGGCAATAGTGCCATGTCCAACGCGTCGGGCACTCCATGGTGAACCGCTAACCAGCATGAACCATCGAAGTGCATCCGCGCCATGTTGATCCATCAGACCAATTGGTTCTAGCACGTTGCCTAAGTGCTTGCTCATCTTGCGTCCATCTTCATCGAGAATATGACCGAGGCAGAGAACGTTTTCATATGACGACTCGTCAAACACTAAAGTCCCGATTGCCATTAGCGTGTAGAACCAGCCTCGGGTTTGATCAATTGCTTCACAAATAAAGTCAGCTGGGTAGCTCGCCTCAAAAGTGTCCTTGTTGTTTTGTGGGTAACCCCATTGCGCGAACGGCATCGCACCTGAGTCATACCAGCAGTCAATTACTTCAGGGACGCGGGTTGCAGTGCCATTGCACTCAGGGCAGGCAAAAGTGATATCGTCCACGAACGGGCGGTGCGGATCAATAGTTAATGATTCATCACCCGCTAGTTTGGCAAGTTCCGCTCGTCCACCAATGCAAGTTAAATGATTTTCTTCGCAGCGCCAGATTGGAAGTGGGGTACCCCAATATCTATTACGGGAAAGTGCCCAGTCGACATTGTTGTTTAGCCAGTCACCAAATCGCCCATTCTTAATTGTTTCTGGGAACCAATTGGTTTTTTCATTCTGGGCCAGTAACTGATCCTTGATATCAGTGGTTTTGATGTACCAAGAAGGTTGTGCGTAATAGATAAGGGCAGTGTGGCATCTCCAGCAATGCGGATAGGAGTGCTCGTATGGCAAGTGCCGGAAGAGCAAACCTTTTTCCTCCAGGAGCTCAACAAGTCGAGGATCGGCTGCTTTGAAAAACACCCCAGCAACTTCTGGAATGCCAGATTCAAAAGTTCC